>JAPPPH010000436.1 GCA_028817635.1 Verrucomicrobiales bacterium
AATTTGAGGAAGGAAATATTTTCGAAATCAATGGTGTCTTCCTTAAAACACCACCCACGCTCGGAGAGGAATGGAGCGCATTGCGTGACATATACTTTGTGCGGCCGATCGCGAAATCCGCGCTTCAAATTTCCGAGATTCAATATCACACCTACGATGGCGATGAAGGGGAACGAGGTGCGCCTGCCGAACGGTTCGAGTTTGTTGAAATCAGAAATGCCAGTGACAAGGCTGTGTCTCTCACCGGCGTAGCTTTGACTCGCGGCGTTTATTTTCAATTCCCGGTTGGGATGACGCTGGAACCGGACGGTCACGCAGTCGTCGCGGCCGACCCGAAGGCCTTCAAAAGTCGTTACGGATTCAAACCGGCCGGAAAGTACATTCGTTCCCTCAGCAATAGCGGGGAAACGGTAACACTTTCCGATGCGGCGGGGGTGCCGATCGACTCGGTGACATTCAGCGACAAGGCACCTTGGCCAAGCGAGGCTGATGGAAGCGGCCGTACCTTGTCCCGAAAAGACCCAACTGAAAACGGTCACAGCAACGACCCCAAAAACTGGGGGGCTTCATCAGTAAAAAATGGATCACCCGGCAGGAAAAACGTCTTTTAACCAAGCGCTTGGTCAAGCGAGTGGGGTCACTTCAAGTGGCGGTCGGCGAAGTCGAGGTATTGCGCCCAGTCGTAGGCAGTGACGGCGTGCTCGCCGGTTCGGAGATGGTAGCCGATGTGGGCGCCCACCGGTTCTTCCGGCTTGGGTTGTTCGGTGGCTTCGACGCCTTTTAGACCGAACAAACCATACACTGGACCGGCGTGGAGGCCGGAGAGAAATTCGCCCTTGGGATCGGCCCACTCGTCGCCGGTGGCACTGGCAATGTAAACCGGCCTTGGCGCCGCAAGGGTGATCAATTGGTGTTGATCCACCGGGAGGTCGTTGATCCGATCGTTGTACTGCGTGAAATTGTCGCAGAACCAGTGGGGGAAACTGGTGTTGATGCGTTTCACGGTTTCTCCGAATTCGCGGCGGCTCAACGCTGCACCGCCGCAGCCGGAGTTGTTGGAGATCGCCATGGCGAATCGTTCGTCCTCGGCGGCGGCCCAGAGCGCGGTTTTGCCGAGGCGCGAATGCCCCATGACGGCGACTTTTTTGGCGTTTATTTCACGGTCGGTCTCGAGGTAATCGAGGCAGCGACTCAGCCCCCACGCCCAGGTGGCGATGCTGCCCCATTCATTGGGCTTCGGTTTCGGATAGAGTCGGTGGACGCCGTTTTCGAATCCGTCGTCATAGTCCGGATCGATGTCGCCGTAGTAAATCGTTGCGAGGGCATAGCCACGGCTGAGGATTTGTTCCAGCGCGTTGTCGCCCGGCTTGTCGGAGAAGCCTTTCTCGACATTGCCGCCGGCGATGGACTTCGTGTTGCCGCGATTTGACTCCTTTGGCCGGTTGTCGGTGATGCCGTGGCGTCGGGTGTTTCGCACCCACGATTTGGAGATGGAGATCGCAGGATCGGGGTGGATAAGGTGGTTGCCATCGAAGTTGATGACCAGAAAAGCGGGCACAGGGCCATCGGTGTTTTTGGGGATGTAAATCAGCAGGTGCGCCTCCGGGGTTTCCTCCTTCCGGGCGAAGGTGATGAGTACCTCGCGGCGGATCGCCTTGCCGCCGAGTGCAGTGTCGTCGTTTTGGGTGACCTTGAATTTTAACCCTTCGGGCCGTCCCGGGGCATGGCCGTAAACGTGTTCACGGAACAGGTTGAGCACCTCGGGGCGCCGTTTCTCAACCCAGTCGCTGGCAGACTTCACCGGTGAGCCGTCCTGCATTTTGAGCGGGTCGGGCAGGGTGTATTGAGGCACCTTGGTTTCGTCGTAATTGACGGCGGGGAGTTGGGTTTCGGACATGGTCAGGAGCGCGAGGCCAAGCGCGGTGGCCGCGTTGCGGAGTGTCGGCATGGCGGCATCCAAGCCAAGCGACGCCCAAGAATCAAGACCGGAGTCGGGGCGGGCTTGTGTCGCTTGGCCAAGTGCGGCAGGTTTCCGGCATGAACTTTTCCAGATTGGTGGTGGCGATGGGGTGTGTCGTGGCGCTTGGCCAAGCGGTCGCACAGGAGTCACGGCAGAATAGGCCCGCCCGGGATTGGAGCGGTTTCAAGGTCACGAAGGATATCGCATACGCCGGGACGGATCATGAACGACAAACGCTGGATCTGGCCCTGCCGCTGAAACGCACGAACGACAAGCCGCTGCCGGTAATCGCCTACATTCACGGGGGCGCTTGGCGGGCTGGAAGTAAAAACGGCGGGCTGAACCGCCTGCACGATTATTTGAAAACCGGCCGGTACGCGGGGGTGACGATCGGGTATCGCCTGAGCCAGCACGCCAAGTGGCCGGCACAGATTCATGACTGCAAGGCAGCGATCCGTTGGATCAGGGCCAACGCCAAGAAGTACGGCCTCGATGCCGACCGGATTGCCGTTCACGGAACGTCGGCCGGAGGGCATCTCGTCGCGATGCTTGGCACATCAGCCGGGGTGGCGGCGATGGATGGATCGATCGGTCCGCACACCGACCAGTCGACGCGGGTGCAATGTGTGATCAACTATTACGGGCCGACGAACTTTCTGCGGATGAACGATTTTGAGAGCAGGATTGACCACGACGCGGCCGAGTCGCCCGAAAGCCAATTGATCGGCGGAGCGATTCAGGAGAATAAAAAGAAGACGCTCACCGCGAATCCGATTTCGTACGTGGACAAGGGGGATGCCCCGTTTTTGATCATGCACGGGACGAAAGACATGCTGGTGGCGTACAACCAGTCGGTGCTGCTGCACAATGCGCTGAAGAAAGCCGGGGTGCGGTCGGCGCTGTTGACGGTGGACGGCGGCGGTCACAGCGGGGGGAAGGGTGTGTTGCCGGAGCGTTTCCGGACGTTCATCGAGTTTCATTTGCTGGGAAAAAAGGGAATCATCGCCGACGAGACCATCCCCGTGGCGAAGGTTCGGGTTCGCTGAGGCGCCGTTTTCGGGTCGGTAACTCCCGATTTTCTAGCGGGTTAAGGGGTATTCACTTGACGGGCTCGAATTACAAATCGTACGCTGGGGTTTTAGGCGCTATTCATGTTAGGCGATCTTAAAGGCCTGTTTTCCAACGATATTGGAATCGACTTGGGCACGGCGAATTCCCTGGTTTACGTAAGAGACCGGGGAATCGTTTTGCGTGAACCCTCTGTCGTCGCGATCGAGGCCGGCATGACCACCGTTTTGGCGGTGGGGGACGAAGCCAAGCGGATGCTTGGTCGTACCCCGGGCAACATCGTTGCCATCCGTCCAATGAAGGATGGGGTCATAGCCGACTTCGAGATTACCGAAGCGATGCTGAGGAACTTTATCCAGAAGGTTCACAACCGCAAACTCATCGCACCTCGGGTGGTGGTGGCGGTCCCATCGGGAATTACCGAGGTGGAAAAACGGGCAGTCAAGGATTCGGCCACCCACGCCGGTGCGCGTGAAGTGTATTTGATCGAGCAACCGATGGCCTCCGCGATTGGCGTGGGGCTGCCGGTGCATGAGCCCACGGGCAATATGATCGTGGATATCGGCGGCGGCACCTGCGAGATAGCGATTATATCGCTCGCGGGCATCGTGTTCAGTCGAAGTCTGCGTGTCGGCGGTGACGAGTTTGACGACACCATCGTTGCCTACATGAAGCGTGCCTATAACCTAATGATAGGCGAACGCACAGCGGAGGAAATCAAGATGACGATTGGTTCCGCATATCCGCTCGAGGAGGAGCTTTCAATGGATGTTAAGGGCCGCGACCTGAGCGCCGGCCTGCCGCGGATCATGACGGTTCGCTCCGAGGAGATCCGCGAGGCACTGAAGGAACCGCTAAACAACATTCTGGAGTCCATCCGCCTGACGCTGGAACGCTGTCCCCCGGAACTCTCGGCCGACTTGGTTGACCGCGGGATCGTGGTGGCCGGCGGCGGAGCCCTTGTGAGGGGCATCGACCGGTTGATCGCGGAAGAAACCGGCCTGCCGGTTCACATCGCGGACTCACCCCTGACGGCTGTGGCCGAGGGAACCGGCAGAGTGCTGCAGGAATTGCAGTTCCTCCGGAGAGTGGCGTCCTCCAGCGGCGAATAACGTGCGTTCGTCCCGTTGAGAGACGGGATGAAACAGTTTTTTTATAGATCGCAGCAGACAGCGGTCGGGGCAGTGCTCCTGACCGTGTTCCTGCTCCTGCTCCTGCCGGAGAGTGCCCGGGCCAGACTGAAGTCGGCCATCGGGGGGCTCTTCCTTCCAGTGATCGGCGTCAGCACGGTTGGCCAAAGCATGGTTCAATCGCTTGGCCAAGCGGCTTCAACAGACCCGGTAAATTCCCCCAACAACCCAGCGCTTGGCCAAGCGGTGCAGGCTGAGTTGGCTGTGGCAGACATGAAACTGGAGAATGCCCAACTCCGGGCGGAAAACCATCGCCTACGCGAGGCGGTCGCTTGGGCGCAGCGAATCCCCTGGAAATCTCAATTGGCTCAGGTCGTGGGCCGAGATGCATTCAACTGGTGGCGGCGAATCAAACTGAATCAAGGCAGCGACAAGGGAGTGCGATTCAATCAGCCGGTCATCTCGATGGATGGACAGTTGGTGGGGCGCATCTCGGAGGTCGGCCCGAGGACATCCTGGGCCGTGCTGGCGGGTGACCCTAATTGCCGATTCTCTGCTCTCATCAAGGAATCAAGGAATCAGGGCGGCATCGTGGCACCCCGGCAATTCAATTCGGACTACCGTGTGGTCGAGTTGACCTACCTGCCGAACGATGTCGACGTACGTCCGGGGCAATTGGTGGTCACCAGCGGCTTGGGGGGGGCGTTTCCGAAGGAAATTCCGGTCGGCATGGTGGAGGATTCGTGGCTGTCGCGGGACGGTCTTTACATCGAGGCACGGGTCAAACTGCACGCAGACTTAAACCAACTCGAGGAAGTGCGAGTGCTGACCGATTACTGACATGCAGGGCCGCGTTAACAGAATCCTCGTGCTTTTGTTGGGTGCCTATCTGCTCATTTTTTTACAATCCCATCTGGATGCCCCGAGGCTCTGGCTTGGATTTAAACCGGACCTGACGCCGGCGCTGTTGGTATGTGTCGGCCTGTGCATGGGGGCGGGGCATGTCTGGACCACTGCCGTACTCGCGGGGTTGTGGCTGGATAGCCTTTCCGCCAACCCGCTTGGGGTCAGTATCCTGCCGTTGTTTGCGGCCGGTTGGCTGGTCTATTGCTTCCGGGAAAAAATACTCGGCGGTGAATTCGTGGCCCAGTTTTACCTTGGCACCTTCGCCGGGTTGTTCGTGCCGCTGACGCAGCTTGGTCTGCTGAAAATCATTGGGGAAACGCCATTGCTTGGTTGGGAGATGGGCCTTTGGTCGCTGTTCAATGCATTGTGCTGTGGCGCGGCCGTGCCGTTGTTTGATCGCTTGGCCAAGCGCTTGGTTGGCTGGTTTTCCCACCCGGTATACGACCCGAACCGTTGGCCCAATGAAAATCGCCAGATCGTGCGGGGCAAAGATTAGGCATGTTTGTTTTTGACCAGCTGCGCAGCAAAGATCTTCCTCTCAGGTTGATGGTGATCTTCATCCTTTGCTGTATGCTGTTGTTGGTCGGCAAGCTATGGAAGCTGCAGGTGGCAACGGCTGCGGACTTCCGTAACCAACAGGAAAACCAATCCGTCCGGGCAATTCGACTGCCTGCCACCCGGGGGCGAATTCTGGACAGAAATCGTGA
>JAPPPH010000265.1 GCA_028817635.1 Verrucomicrobiales bacterium
GTTCCACAATGAACGCCGCGTAATTTCCTTCCCGCTTGTTCCGTTTTTCAAATTGTTCATTCACCTTGTCGACGCATTCCATGTTACACTTGCGATAATCCCGGGCGTCGGCACGTTCCGGTTTGGCTTTGTTGAATGGGCAACGATAACAGTAAGGCGATGCAACCTTGTCGGTCTTAAACAGCATCCCGGAATAGGCCTTATGAAACAGATCAATGTGTCCGGCGCTGACTGCGCCAATGGTGTCTCCATGATAAGCTCCATCCAGCGAAAGGAAGCGTGGCTTGCGCGTTCGACCTGTGCGGCGTGCAAATTCGTAAGCCAGCTTGATCGCAACTTCCGTCGATGTGGAGCCGTCATCCGAGTAGAAAACCTTGGCCAAGCATGGCTCGGATTTTGGAAATCGGCTTTGCGGCTTGGCCAAGCGAATCAGTCGTTCGCCAAGCTTGGCCGCAGGTGCGTTGGCATAACCAAGAGCGGAAACGTGGGACACTTTGTCGAGTTGGGCGCGAATGGCACGATTAATTTTCGGGTGGTTATGCCCGTGAAGATTTGTCCAAATTGATGAATTGGCATCGATGTATTTCCGCCCCTCAAGATCCCACAGATGTGAGCCTCGGCCACGCTCAAGTACGATCGGTTTCGCTTTCAACCAATCCCGCATCTGCGTGAATGGATGCCAGAGATATTTCTGGTCTAGCTGCGCTGCCGGAGCTGTTTTTTTCATCCTTCAGTTAAGGGGATTTCTTTGAAGACACCAAGGTCGAGTTCAAATCCAGTTCCGAACGGCTGACCGTTGATTGAACGAAGGTTTATTTCACCTTGATGAATGGCGAGTGTCGGCCAGCCGCGTTCGCTTGGATGATACAGTCCTTCATGTGACTCGAGAATTTGCTCCTGAGTACGGCGGGGGAATTGTGACAGGCCGGCCATGTAATGATGCCCGTTGCGCTCCACGCTTTCGATCCCGAGAAGTGCACAGACAGCCAAGTCCTGAATCACCGCGATCGGGCCAACATTGCAAAGATCCTCACCGCTCATCACCACGCCCATGCCATCGCGGCGGCAGTTTTCCAGCAAACAGGCGTTCGCGATGCCCTTAAAGATTCCCTTGCAGTTTTTGTGGCTGGTACCGGCGTAGCCGATGGCAAGCGCCTGAGGGAGGCTCTCGAGGGTGGCGTCGGATTCGTCAATGATGACAGCAGGACGATTGTCCCATTGATCGAATTGAGTTTTCAGTGAATCGTTTAACGCGACATCACGGTGGAGCGGTTGCTCGATAAAAAGAAGATGATCGAAGAATGAGTTCAACTCCGGTTCAGCCCGGAGTTTCTCCCAATGATGGCGGAAAGCGGTAATCGATTGGAACTGCTCATTGCCGTCGAGACTAAATGCAAAATTGCTGGCGGCATGTTTTTCAATGCAACTGGCCACGTTTCTCAATCGGCCCAGATCCCAGTCAATGTCACCATTGATTTTGATTTTAAAATGCCGCAACCCGTACGTTTCAATGCACTCGCCAAGTGCCTGAGGGAGGGTGTCGTCGATCCTTTCCTCTTCAGAAATTTGACTGACCTCTAGTGGGTCTCCAAGTCCGACCGTATGCCTGGCTTGGACACTGGCCAAGGGAATGCTTGGCAATAAACTCGAAACCGTTTGCCCCGAGAGTTGTGGATGGATTTTGCCGGGATCGAATCCGAGTGTGCCGTTCATCAGCGCTTGGCCAAGCGCTTGGCTGCTCCCCCTGCAGGTTGCCTCGATTAATGCCCGTTCAACAAGTGAAGTGCCAAAGTGGGCCAACAGTGCAGGTACGTGGTTTTTCTCTGCCCAGTACGATTGTGCCTTGTAGATGCTATGCCATAATTCAAATGCACTGTTGCCGGTTTGGCCAAGCGCTTGACCAAGCGCCTGACGAATCACTCCAAGCATGTCGGCGATTTCCTTTTCGAGCGGATCGTCGGGAACTTTTGTAAACCATTTTGGCGGCAAAAGATCGGAGGAGGTGCCGGTGGCAATCGTTCCATCCACATCGACTTCCAAGCGTACGAAAACCATGGGCACTTCTGTCATGGTTGCGATGCCGTACTTGAACGGCATGCGAGTCTTTAACTGAATTTCGTGGATTGAGGTGCCTAGGATCTTCACCGGCATGCCGAAAGTGTTAATCGGCCTGACTGCCTGCATCAAGTTAAGCATCGTCCGTGGCGGTGTGTTTGCGTAGGCTTCCGCCGGTGAAATTGCTCTTTATTGGAGATATCGTCGGCAAGCCGGGGCGAAAGGCAGTGCGGTATTTTTTGCCCAGACTTCGGGAATCCCATAACTTGGATTTCGTTGTCGCGAACGGCGAAAATTCAGCAGGCGGATCCGGAATCACCCCAGCCACAGCGAGCGAAATCTTCGAAGCCGGGGTAGACGTGATCACCTGCGGTGATCATTTATGGGACCAGCGCGAAGTCGTTTCACTGTTAAACAATGAACCCCGTTTCGTTCGGCCGGATAACTATCCGGTAGGAATACCGGGGCAGGGGTATTGCGTTCAAAAAATCGCTGACCTTCCTCCTGTGGGAGTTCTGAATCTGCAGGGGCAAACATTCATGAAGCCGATCGAGAATCCTTTTTTTGCTGCTGAAGAGGCCGTGGAAGAACTGCAAAAGCAAACGAAGATCATTTTCGTGGATATGCATGCCGAAACCACTTCAGAGAAAATTGCGATGGGGCGTTTTCTGGATGGGAAGGTGAGTGCTGTGATTGGCACCCACACGCACGTGCAAACGGCGGATGAGCAGATTTTTCCCGGTGGCACGGCCTTTCTTTGTGATGCCGGTTGCACCGGACCACAGGAAAGTATTCTCGGGCGGGAAATTGAACCAATCATTCAACGATTTCTGACGCATCAACCACAACGATTTGGCGTGGCCTCCAAACGTGTGACGCTCAATGGGGCAGTTGTTGAGATCGACGAGTCGAGCGGCAAGGCGTTACACATCGAACGAGTTTCCGAAATGTTACCCGACAGCCAGACTGAGGAATGAGCAGGGAGCAACAAAGCCAATGGGAGTTCGGCGACCTGTTTGAGCAGAAAAAGGAGGCGCCCATTGAAACTCGCAAGGTCTACTCGGTTACCGAACTCAATCGCCGCGCCAGAAATCTGCTGGAGAGCCAACTGGGAAACATTTGGGTGGAAGGCGAGATCTCCGGGTTGCGACTTCAATCGTCCGGGCACTGTTATTTTTCGATCAAGGATGAAAAGGGGCAAATTAGCTGTGCGCTATTTCGAGGAACATCGAGCGAGAGTCGAAAGCATTTGAAAGACGGGGCGATGGTGTTGGTTCACGGCGAAGTCACTGTCTTCGAGGCGCGCGGCCAGTTTCAAATTATTGTACGCAAGGTCGAATTGCAGGGCAGGGGGGCACTTCAGGCCAAGTTTGAACAGTTAAAGGACAAATTGAATGAAGAAGGCCTTTTTGCTGCTGAACGCAAACGTGCGCTTCCTACATACCCGGCCCGAGTGGGTATTGTGACATCACCTACGGGGGCGGCGCTCAGGGACGTGCTGCATGTAATTGAACGACGAAATCCTTCTCTAGAATTGGTGCTGGTTCCTTGCCGTGTACAGGGGGAAGGCGCAGCAGATGAAATCGTGGCAGCGGTGCGGCGTTTGAACGACTGGAGTTACCGTAATTGGGATGGGCTGGATTTGATTCTTTTGACCCGTGGCGGTGGAAGTCTTGAGGATTTGTGGGCGTTCAACGAAGAGGTGTTAGCGAGAACGATTGCGGAATCAAAGCTGCCAATCGTGTCCGCAGTGGGCCATGAAATCGACTTTATGATTTCAGATCTCGTGGCGGATTTCCGTGCCGCCACGCCCAGTGCAGCGGCTGAGTTGATTACCGAGGGCGTATTTGCTTCGCGAGATTTTATTCGTCGCACCTCCAATCAATTAAATCGCCTGGCCAACGAGAGGATCAACTTGGCCAAGCGCGATCTTGGATATACCATCCACCGACTTGGCCAAGCGCATCCGAGACGCAAACTGCTTCAGTCCTGCCAGCGAGTGGACGAGTTGGCCGTCCAATTGTTGCGCTTGGCCAAGCGGGGAGTGGAAGGCGGGGCATACAGGCTGCAACGGTGCCAGCGTAGTTTGGAGTTATCACGACCGGACAAACTCCTGGCTCAGTTTCAATCCCGACTCACTTGGTTGTGTGAACGTTTAAAAGTCGAGTCAGCCAATCGGGTGTCAGCAAGCCGAGCCGAGTTTGAGAAACAGCACGACAAACTGAGGCTACTGTCTCCGGACAACGTGTTATCGAGGGGGTACTCGATCACGAGCGATGCTGTCACGGGTGAGATTATTCGTGATGTTTCGAAACTCAAAACCGGGCAATCGATGACCACTCGACTGACCAAGGGCAAAGTGGTCAGTACGATCGAGCGACTTGAGGATTAAACTAAAGTTTAACAGCAATTTGCCGATACTATTCGTGTTTTTGATCGAAAGGCAATGACTTGAATGCGCTGACTCGGCTTCAACCCATACGTGACATGCTGCAAACACTCCTGTTGCACCAAAAGCTCACTGACGAGACGCAAATCTTTGTGCAGGCGTTGCGAATGGGTGATTTCGCTCATGCAATCGGAATGATGACGGAGGTGTGGAGTGAGATGTCACCGGAGTTGTATCAGTCGATGGTCGAATCGGAACTACCTGCTTTTGCCAAGTCTACCGCCACATTTGTTGGGTTGATTATGGACGACGGACAGGAGGCCGTGGTGGATGCCTTCCTTTATTTTTCAAACGATAAGTGGGCCGCCTGCGACCTTAATTTTATTCTTCAGGAAGAAACGTGGAAGGTGAGTCGACTTGGCTTGAAGGAGATTGATTGGTCGATCGAACCTTTTTCATCCACAACCAAGACGCTTTCTTCCCGGAACGAGTCGTTGGAATTAGACAACTAGTCGCTATTCCCACTCAATCGTTGCGGGCGGTTTGCTGGAAATATCCAGACACACCCGATTGACCCCGTCGACTTCATTGATGATTCGGTTCGACAGCGTTTCGAGTACCTTGTAGGGCAACTTAACCCAATCCGCCGTCATACCGTCTTTCGATTCAACCGCACGCACAGCGATGGTGTATTCGTAGGTGCGTTCGTCGCCCATCACCCCAACACTGCGAACAGGAAGCAACACTGCGAAGCTTTGCCAAATCTTGTAGTAAAGATTGCTGGTTTTCATCTCATCAACCACGATTGCGTCTGCGTTACGCAATATTTCGCAGCGCTCAGGTGTGACCTCGCCAAGAATTCGAACAGCCAAGCCCGGGCCGGGGAAGGGTTGTCGCATGACAATCTCCTTGGGCAACCCCAGTTCCTTGCCCAGTTCGCGCACTTCATCCTTGAACAGGCAGCGAAGCGGCTCGATCAATTCGAATTTCATTTTCTCCGGCAACCCTCCCACGTTGTGATGACTTTTGATAAGAGCAGCTGGGTTACCGGCAATCGGCACTGACTCGATGACATCCGGGTAGAGCGTACCCTGAGCAAGAAACTTGGCCTTACCAACCTTGCGCGTGGCCTTTTGGAAAACATCGATGAATGTGTTTCCGATGATTTTGCGCTTTGTTTCGGGATCGGTTACCTTGCGAAGTTTCCGGAGAAATAGGTCAGTGGAATCCTCGTAGTGGAGCTTGATTTTAAAATTCCGCCCGAAGACCTGCTTAACAACATCCGCTTCCTTGGC
>JAPPPH010000178.1 GCA_028817635.1 Verrucomicrobiales bacterium
GTTCCTTACCTTTGTACTTCGCTTTTACCTCACCAGTAGGGACAGCATTAAAGTTGAATGTCCAACCCTTCGCGTCCTTGCTTGGTGCCATCTCGTACTGGGCTTTTTCCGCATGTGTTTGGGTGACACCCATCAAGCATGCAAGCACGACAAAATGACGCATGACGTTCTTTAGTAAATTTGTATTAAATTCGTTCATCACTTTGCTCATTCGTCGTCTTTAAATATCATGTCCTCAAGATCCCGAATACTCCGGCCGGTAGGATAAACGATCGGCTCGTTCATCGTCCCGTCATACGATCCCCATTGCCAACCGACGCTCAGGTTTTCTTCATTCAGAAAACTAAAAGGATTCAACTCCCAGTGTGTTCCAAGTTTGTTAAAACCAATGACAAATCCGGCCGGCGGCACTGTTATGTTACCCGGCCCAAACAGTCCATCGACTTGAAATCCGTTCAGTGCATTATTATTGATCATGTTTGGCGCCCGATTGGTCGTAGCGATAACCGGTGGCATGCTCAATGCCGTAAACAGGATATCCGGGCGTGTCACGAATTTGATAAACTTGGCACTCTTGACGACTCCATTCGTGACGTAGTCCAACTCATACTCGTAAGTTCGCATCAGTGAATTCGTCAGACTCTGCGCAGCCTGTCCCGCTCCACCTCCACCCGCCCCACCTTGCACGATGAAGGTAAAGGTCTGTTTTTCAAGGTCCGGGAACTTGTAATCCTTGATAAACCGACTGGCAGTATAGTTCGTGGTGACCCATGAATCCGGCTGATACTGTTCAAATTGAATCTTGTCCACTCCACCCAACAACATGGTGTTTGTCGTAAATACAATCGGATGGGCTAGATAAGCATGGTTCGTGCTTTGCCAAACTTCGTCCTCCATCAACCCGATGAAATTGGTGATGGCGGCTCCGCCCGCTCCAAGTCCGCCGCCTTGTCCCGGGAGACCTCCACCCGGGTTGGCCAGGTTGTTTGTTGGCGTCAACACGTTCGTTAACGTGTTCACTCTTTCAAATGCCATGTCCGTAAAGTGATATCCAACGATGTTGTTTGTAGTTGGCAAAATAATAATCTCTCCATGCGGGCAATGATCATCGATTACTGAGATATTGTAGTTCGTGGTTGTCGGAACCGAACCTATCACACTCCACAATGGTGCCTTGGGGATGACCTCCCACGACCGGTAAGTCACTTTCGATTTTTCCTTCGGGACATGAATATTCGTAATCACGTTCCCGAATACATAATCGTAGCTCGCCTTGAACGTTCTTAATTTGTTGGTCAAGTAAACCAGTGTTGCCGGTTGGCCGACCGGTGTCCAAGGGAAGTTGGTCAAATAAGGTGTGACGTTGGTTGTCCATCCCATTTTCCACGTCACGTTCGTCTTGAGAATGACCAATGGCGGAATATTCAGGTTGGTGTACAGCGGCCCCCACCATTGGTTCGTCAACACGAACTGCTGGAAGGCAGTTGGAGTGTTGGTCTTCGATTCCTTGCAAAACCAGCGTAGGTCGATACTGAACACCGCAGGGTTGGTCAAACTTGGGGGGTTGGTGACCACCTGATAGGTGAACGGAGGCAACGGCTCCATATTGAAATTGTCCTTACGATACAACTCACGCAACCCGCCGATGTCATCGCGGGTTGGTGCCACAAGGAATTTCCCTTCAGCTAATCTCGTGGCAGCATGATCCCGCGTTCCAGCCAAAGTGATTGCCGGTTTCATCAGGTCAATCGGAAACGATTGAACACCCGTTCCCAACAACACGAAGGAGAGCAGACTGCCATTGACATACTTACTGGGCATCCGACTGATCGGATCCAGATTCCGCAATGCTACTGCTCCAAACTCAAACTGGTAGGCATTGTCTTCGGCATTACCTAACCCCATGTAGCTAAACAGCTCGGCCAAGGCGTGAGACTTGATATCCAACAATCGGGCACTTGCTGCACGACCGTGGTAACGATCCGGTCGAGTTGGGAAATTCCATAGATTCGGTGCTTTACGATCGACCGGCGGATAATTTGTCCTGATTTGGGATACCGGCGGAATGGCATTCAGCATCCGGATTGCATTATCCACAGCCACAACCCCGTTCGACCCGAAGTAACTCAAAAACGACTCATCGTAAGCGTAGGTCAACAACGGAGTATTCCATCGGTATTCCTCACCGATATTGTTCGCCACCGCCCGGTTCGTGCCCCAAGCGAATGTGAACGCATTGACCCCGGACACGCCCACCGAAGCGGCGGCCGCCAAAAGAATTGTTCTCCTCAATAAGTCAATCATCACATTAACGAATTCGCTTGATCCTATAGAAACTCATTTGTTCATCCGCATCCACCGTTAGTCCCGCCTCATTTTCCACGGCCAAAACAGGACTGCCCTCGGCTTTCCATTCCGTGTTACCCGTACCCAGCTGCGATGCTTTCTCCACCTGATAAATTGAACCCGGCTCAGTCGGCCAACTCAAGCGCTGCCCCTGCTCCATCATGGAGGATGTCAGTTTCAGCACACTATCGGGATCCGCCGGGTTGGTACCGGCCAAAAACTCGGCATGATTGCTTGCCCCGTCTCCATCCGCATCTGCTGCAGCGGCTGGCCACTTCAAGCTGTCCCGGCCAAAGTGTTCCCGTTGCCAGTCATCCGGCAGACCGTCCTTGTTGAAATCCCGACCCCATGTCCGGTTAAAACCAAAGGCGGACATCGGCGAACGACGTCCATCGTTCAATTGGTAGACCACGCGAAACGCATACTCGCGACCCGGCTGCAGTTGCTTCCAAATAAAGTAATTGCCACCAATTTTTTTCGGATCCGGCACATCATCGATATAGACCTCGTAGTGAGCTACATCCATCCCACCAACATCAGGCCATGAGATCATCAATTCACCTTCACCCAGAGGGTTCACGAATACCACCGAAACCGGATCCAGCGGCTGCTCCCCAACAGTGCCATCTTTCTCTACTTCAAATCGTTGTCCAGCGACGTCCATGCCATTTCCGTTGCCGTTCGGGGTTGACCAAGTGACCAACCATTGCCCTTCGGATGTTGCAGTCACGTTGGGTTCAATCTGTCCGGCGAACTTGGTGCTGTTCACCACGAACTCCTCCCCTTCAAACAGCCCGTCTTGATTCAGGAACCGGCCCACCACCGCTTCCCGTGACCCATCCTGACCAAGGCTGTTCCAGACTAGCATCGCACCCTCCGCATTTCCCTCCAGGCTTGGCGCAAATTGGTCGCCTTCCAGTTTCTGGTTGGCAGTAAGTGCCTCGGTCAGTGGTTTGAGATTCAAGTCAAACGAACGCATGTGAATGTTCCACCGGGTTTTTTTGTTGTCCAAGTTCACCTGCTCCCAAGCCACCATCAACCGGTTCCCTGCAATCCCCAGGACCGGGTTCGAGCTGATGCCCGGTTGACTCACCACCACCTCGCCGGTCAACGGCCGGCCTACCGAGTTGAAAAGTCGCGCCACAATGTCGATCGATTTTTCAGACTGTTGCTGATCCGACACCCAGACGGCTGCGATACCGCCATTCGGCATGGCCAACATTTTAGCACCGTATTGGTTGCCACGTGTAAATTTGTTCAGCCGGAATGGCTCGGTCAGCGCTTCGCCGGTCTCGGTCACGATACGGCCGGCCAAGCCCTTCACATCGCCATCCATCAAATAATCGGTCCAAGCAAGAGCCACGGTCCCATTACCCAGCACTGTCATGCTCGGGTCGGTTTGCTCACCGGAATCCGCTCCGGTCACGAACGCCTCTTCTGCAAGGAACATGCCCTCTGCATTTGCGGCGCGAAATTGAACCCGACGAAAACCGGTCTCACCCGCTTCCCAGGCAAACATCGCCCCGCCATTCGCCAAAAGACCGACCTGCGGCTTTTCCTGATTCCCTGCCAGGCTGGCGTTCACCCGAAACGGAGCGCCCACAGCGTTGGCTGCAGCGTCCAAGCGCAGCGCGCTGATACCCAGACCGGACTCGTCCGTGGCATTGTCCTGCCAGACGAGGTATCCGCCCTTGGCCGAGATCGCCGCGTGGGTGGCGTGCTGATCGCCGATCAGGCTGCCGGCAACGCCAAATTCTTTCCCCTTGGCAAGAAACCGGAGGTCTGCCTGGCCTTCGGTCGCGCCCAGGCCAAGCGCCGCCAACACACAGGCCAAGCCGAGTCCTACTCGGTTACGCTTGGCCAAGCGCGTCGTTTCTGCCGTGTTCTTCAAAGTCATCATTCCGCAAACAGGGCGCCCTGTCGGGCCTCCCGCAATTCCTTCAACATGGTTCTGAATCCCCACTTCTCGTAGAGCTTCTCCAATTGGGCGGAGTCCTCGAAACCTTTTCTCAATGAGTCCAGTTCCGGTTCCCCGGGTAAATCCAATTTCAACGCCACCAGCGCTTGGTTTCGGCGAACGGCTTGCTCCGAGGCCGCCAACGCTTCGCGTTGTTTTTCTCGCTTCACCTCGGCCAAGCGCTCGTAAATGCCGTCCACACTGCCAAATTCGTTAAGCAGCGAAGCCGCCGTCTTAACCCCGATACCGGGCACGCCCGGGATATTGTCCACCGCGTCTCCAACCAGGCTCAGCCAGTCAACGATCTGGTGAGGTTGCACGCCGGTCTTGGCTTCGACTGCGGCGGCGTCCATCGGTTCACCGCTCTTGTCGGCCGGGTTCAACATCTTCACTTGGTCATTGACCAATTGGAAGAAGTCCTTATCCGAGCTGGCAATCGCCACCTCGTACCCTTCCGCCTCAGCCCGCTTGGCCACCTGCCCGATACGATCATCCGCCTCGACACCGTCGTCGCAGATGGAGGCGATGCCGTTGGCCTCAAGGTACGCCACGATTTCATCGAGCTGCACCTCCATGTCGTCCGGCATGGGATCGCGCTGGGCCTTGTAATCGTCCAGTCCCTCCACCCGGTCTTCATCAAGGCCACCGTCCCAAACCACCACTGTGTGGCTGGGCAGAAAACCGGCCTCGAGTTTCTCGAGCATTTTGATGAAACCGTAAATGGCATTGGTCGGCTGACCAGACGGCGACGACAGACCACGGATGGCGAAGAACGCCCGGTAGGCGAACGCGTGCCCGTCTATGATCAAAAGTCGCATCTGCTTTTCAGCTTCGGCCAATGGTTTCCTGACGCCTTAATTTCCGGCCGCCGTCTCGAGAACCGGATCCTGCGAAGGTCCGGAGTTCGGATCGTACGGCCAGTTGTCCTCGGTATGGATCGGGTTACCCGCCGGGTCGATGATCCGCGGGCTCACAAATATCATAAGATTCTTCTTCTCGGTGTTGGACCGTTCGCTGCGGAACAATCGCCCGATGAAGGGGAAATCGCCCAGCATCGGCACCTTGTCCTTCACCTTCACCACGTTCTCCGCGATCAAGCCGCCGAGCACCAGAGTTTGGCCGTCCCAAACGTGTACCGTCGAGGTGATGTAACGCACACGAATGCTCGGCAACGCCAACGGTTGCTGCAGTGCCTGCGACACCGTGTTACCCACACCGGCGATCACCTGGTTTTGGAATGGAGCCTCCTCGTAGCCGAGGAACTCGGTGATCTTTGGAATCACAGTCAAGTGGATGGTATAGCCATCCGATGCCACGTAGGGAATCACGTCCAGCGTGGTGCCAAACGGCATCGTGGAAGTTTGATAGTTTTGCGCAGCCGAACCAAAACCGGCACCGCCGAGCAGACCGCCCAAGCTGGCACCAC
>JAPPPH010000189.1 GCA_028817635.1 Verrucomicrobiales bacterium
TGGTCAGGCCGCATCGGCTGGCGACGTTTACGACTAGCATAACCTTGCCCTTGTGCGCCTTGAGGCTGGTTGCCTTGCCGTCGATGTCCTTCAACGCGATGTCGAGGGTGGATATTTCCGCACTGGCAGCGCCAGCCAGACCGAGTGTGAGTAAGAGTGCTGAAAAGAGTTTCATACAGACCAAATCTCGCAAATGGCCCGGAATTGTCAAACACGTAACAGCCTCCTGCCGACTTGTTTTTACCTGAGGTTTTGTTGAGACTCCCCGGCCTTCGTTTGCGATGAAGAAGACTGTGAAAAAGAAGACAGCCGGGAGGAAAACCTTGGCGGACATGCGGCCCCATTCCGCGATCATGCTCGATGGGCCGGATCGTGCGCCGAGCCGTGCGATGCTTTACCCGACCGGGTTCAAGAAGGCGGATTTCAAAAAGCCGATCATCGGCATCGCCTCCACATGGAGTAACGTGACGCCGTGCAACATGCACATCGACGAGCTGGCCAGGGAGTCCGAGGCCGGCGCGAACAAGGCCGGCGGCAAGGCGATCGTGTTCAACACGATCACCATATCCGACGGCATCTCGATGGGCACGGAGGGGATGAAGTACTCGCTCGTCTCTCGCGAGGTGATCGCCGACTCGATCGAGACGGTCGTGGGCTGCGAGTGCATGGACGGCTACGTGGCCATCGGTGGCTGCGACAAAAATATGCCTGGCTGCATGATTGCCATCGCGCGGATGAACCGTCCGGCGGTGTTTGTTTACGGCGGCACGATTTTGCCGGGCTGCATCACCGGCGAGTCGAAGAAACTCGACATCGTCTCGGTGTTTGAGGCGGTCGGCGCTCATTCCAACAACAAGATTACCGACAAGGGCCTCGAGGACATCACCTCCTGCGCGATACCCGGCCCCGGCTCGTGCGGCGGGATGTACACGGCCAACACCATGGCCAGCGCGATCGAGGCGATGGGGATGAGTCTGCCGGGCAGCAGCGCCCAGGCGGCGATCAGTCCTGCCAAAAAACGTGACAGCCGCGAGGCCGGTGCCGCCGTCTACAACATGCTCAAGAAGGGCATCAAGCCGCGCGACATTATGACTAAGAAGGCGTTCGAAAATGCTATCACCGTGGTCATCGCGCTGGGCGGTTCGACCAACGCTGTGCTGCATCTGCTGGCGATGGCCCACGCTGCGGACGTCAAGCTGACGATCGACGATTTCTCCCGCATCGGCAAAAAGGTGCCGGTTGTGGCTGACCTCAAGCCAAGCGGAAAATACCTGATGAGCGAGCTGGTGGCGGTGGGTGGCATTCAGCCGTTGATGAAGATGCTGCTCAAGGCCGGGCTGCTGCACGGCGACTGCCTGACAGTGACAGGAAACACCATGGCGCAAAATCTGGCCAAGGTGAAACCGTACCGCAAGGGCCAGAAAATCATCCAGCCGCTCAACAAGCCGATCAAGAAGGACAGCCACCTGCGGATTCTCTATGGCAATCTTTCGCCCGAGGGCGGTGTGGCCAAAATTACCGGCAAGGAGGGGTTGAGCTTCACCGGCACGGCGCGTCCGTACGACTCCGAGGAGAAGGCGATGAAGGCGATCCTCGGCGGCAGGATTCGGAAGGGCGACGTGATCGTGATCCGCTACGAGGGACCGAAGGGCGGACCGGGCATGCGGGAGATGCTTGGCCCGACCGGTGCCATCATGGGCGCCGGGCTGGGGGGCGACGTGGCGTTGATCACGGACGGCCGTTTCTCCGGCGGCACACACGGTTTTGTCGTTGGGCACATCACGCCGGAAGCCTACTCGGGCGGGCCATTGGCACTGGTGAAAAACGGCGACTCGATCACGATTGATGCCGAGAAGAACCAGCTCGTGCTGCACGTGTCCAAAGCCGAATTGACCAAGCGCAAAAAGGCGTGGCGCAAACCCAAACCGCGCTACACCAAGGGCGTGCTGGCGAAGTACGCCAGCGCCGTGACCTCCGCCTCCCAAGGTGGTGTGACAGACTACAATCTTGATGTCTGATCTCCGCTTGGCCAAGCGCACCCCGATGAATTATTAATCGCACGAATGCGAAGACAATACCCGTTTCAACTATTCGAGCCAAAGTGGCAGGAACACTGGCACAGCGGCGAAACGTTTCGCGCATGGAACCCCGGCGAAAGTGCCCCCACCGGTCATCCATTCCGCGAACGCCATCAGGGCGCTCACCCGGCGGACCTGCCAAAGTACTACATCCTCGACATGTTCCCGTACCCGTCCGGGGCGGGGCTGCACGTCGGTCATCCGGAGGGCTACACGGCGACGGACATCCTCGCGCGCTACAAGCGCATGCAGGGGTTCAACGTGTTGCACCCGATCGGCTGGGATGCGTTCGGCCTGCCTGCCGAGCAGTACGCGATCAAGACCGGTCAGCATCCGCGCATCACCACCGAGACCAACGTCAGCAACTTCAAGCGGCAGATTCAGTCGCTTGGTTTCAGCTACGATTGGAGCCGGGAGATCGACACAACCGACCCGAAGTACTTCCGCTGGACGCAATGGATTTTCCTGCAGTTGTACAACTCGTGGTTCAATCCCGAGACGAACAGGGCAGAGTCGATCGAGACGCTGGCTTATCCCGACGACGCCACGACGGAAGAGCAAAAGCGCGCTTGGCGCGACGAACATCGTCTGGCCTACGTGTCCGAGGCGCCGGTGAACTGGTGCCCCGAGCTGGGCACGGTGCTCGCCAACGAGGAGGTCAAGGACGGCGTCAGCGAGGTGGGCGGTTTTCCCGTGGAACGCAAGCCGATGCGTCAGTGGATGCTGCGCATCACCGCCTACGCCCAGCGCTTGCCGGACGATCTCGATGGCATCGAGTGGAGCGATTCGCTCAAGGAAATGCAGCGCAACTGGATCGGCCGATCCGAGGGCGCGGAGGTGGTCTTCAAGGTCGAAAATTCCGACACGGAGATCTCCGTTTTCACCACGCGCCCGGACACGTTGTTCGGCGCGACGTACATGGTGCTTTCGCCGGAGAGCGAGTTGCTGGACACGATCGTTTCGCCCGGGCAAAAGGCCGAGGTCGAGGCGTATCAGGCTCAAGCGGCGCGGAAAAGCGACCTCGAGCGGACCGACTTGGCCAAGGACAAAACCGGGGTATTCACCGGCGCCTACGCGGTGAATCCGGCCAACGGCCGCTCGGTGCCGATCTGGACGGCCGACTACGTGTTGGCCGGTTACGGCACTGGCGCCATCATGGCTGTGCCAGCGCACGACACGCGAGACCTCGAGTTCGCCGAAAAATTCAAGCTGCCGGTCGAGGTGGTGGTGCAGGCGCCGGAGGGCGAAGACTCGCTTGGCTTCACTGGGGTCGGCACTGCGGTGAATTCCGGCTTTCTCGATGGCATGCCGACACCGGAGGCCAAGCGCAGGATCACCGCCTGGCTCGAGGAGAAGGCGCTTGGCCAGGGGACGGTCAACTACAAGCTGCGTGACTGGTTGTTCAGTCGACAGCGATACTGGGGTGAGCCGTTTCCGATCGTCTGGGACGAGGGCGGCCACGCAGGGCTGGACGATTTTGATCTGCCGTTGCTGCCGCCGGAGTTGACCGACTTCAAGCCCACCGGCTCCGGCGATCCGCCACTGGCGCGTGCCAAGGATTGGTGCCGCGTCAGCGAAGGCATCACGCGAGAGACGAACACCATGCCGCAATGGGCCGGCAGTTGCTGGTACTACCTGCGCTACATCGACGCGAGCAACAGCAAGCGGTTCGTGGACGAGGCTGCTGAGCAATACTGGATGGGCACGGCCAGTGAAGAATCTACACCGGGCGTTGACCTTTACGTAGGGGGAACCGAGCACGCTGTGTTGCATCTGTTGTACGCTCGGTTTTGGCACAAGGTGCTTTTCGACCTTGGCCAAGTCTCGACGCCGGAACCGTTTTACAAGCTGGTCAATCAGGGGCTGATCCTCGGTGAGGACGGGCAGAAGATGTCGAAATCTCGGGGCAACGTTGTCAACCCGGACGACATCCTCGTCGAGTTCGGGGCCGATGCATTCCGGCTGTACGAGATGTTCATGGGGCCACTAGAGATGGTGAAGCCGTGGAACACCAAGGGTGTCGAGGGCGTGTACCGCTTCCTCGGTCGCGTGTGGCGGATGTTCATTTGTGAGAAGAGCGAGAAGGAATTCGAGCAGGCGCTGACTGCGGAACCGGAAAAGGGCAGGGAGTTGCTCGAGGAACTCAAGCTGAGCATCGATGTGGCTGAGGTCGAACCGACGCCGGAGCAGTTGAAGGTGCTGCACACCTGCATCAAGAAAGTGACGGAGGACATGGAGCATCTCCGTTTCAACACCGCGATCTCCGCGCTGATGGTGTTTACCAACGAGGCATCGAATTGGGATTTGCGACCGCTCTCGGTGCTGAATGATTTTCTCCTGCTGCTCGCGCCGTTTGCGCCGCACATTGCCGAGGAGCTTTACGCGAAGGCTAACGGCGGGGACAGCTCCATTGCCTACCGCGCCTGGCCAAGCTACAGCGAGGAGCACCTTGTGGAGACCTCCGTGGAGATGGCCGTGCAGGTCAATGGGAAGGTGCGTGACCGGTTGCAGATTCCGGTCGACATGGACAACGCCGACATCGAGCGGCTTGCGCTGGACAGCGAAAATGTGCAACGCCACACCGAGGGGAAGACGGTCAAAAAAGTGATCGTCATTCCGAAAAAACTGATCAACATCGTGGCGATTTGAAACGGTTGAAGTCCATACCCGTCCGGGAGTTGCTCACGCGGCAGGAGCAGAAAATGATCGCGACCGTGGCACTGCTTTTGCTTTTCGGTTGGGGAGTGAAAACATACATCAAGCCACCCATGGACAACCCGCCGCCGGCCTCGGCTATGAACGATTAGAATGCAGGCTTTCGACTACGACGAGGTGCTGGATTTGATTCTGGCCAAGGACGACCGTTACCACCGGGACGCCTACTACTTCGTCCGCGAAGGGCTGGATTTTACCCAGCAAAAACTCACCAAGGCAGCAGGTGCCAAGGATCCGCGTCATGTTAGCGGGCGGGAGTTGATGGACGGTATGCGCCGGTATGCGCTTGAGAACTACGGGCCGATGGCCAAGACGCTGCTCAACGAATGGGGTGTGAACTCCACGGAGGATTTTGGGGAGATCGTTTTCAACCTTGTTGAGAACAACCTGTTGGCCAAGACGGAGGAGGATTCACGGGAGGATTTCGGCGATGGCTTCGACTTTGACGAGGCGTTCATCGCACCGTTTCAGCCAGCCAAGCCAAGCGCTGTTCAGCCGGCCAAGTCCAAGGCCAAGCGGAAGCCGTAAACCAAGCGCTTGGCCAAGCGTTAATAGCCGCCCGGCGAAATGTAGCGCTCCATCTGCTCGATAATGTTGTCTTTCTCATTGACCGTGAGAATCAGCAGATCTGTCGAGGTGATCACCCCTATCACCTTTCCATTTTCGACCACCGGCAAATGACGCACCCGGTGTTTGCCCATGATGTCCATGCATTTCTCGATGCCGGCATCCGGATCCACCTGCGCGATCTTCTTCGTCATGATCTGAGACACCTTGGTGGTATTGGAGGAACGATCCTTGAGCACAACTTTTCGCGTGTAGGCGCGCTCGGAGATGATCCCCACCAGTTTCTCCGATTGGTCGATCACCATCAGCGCGCCGACCTTGAAC
>JAPPPH010000144.1 GCA_028817635.1 Verrucomicrobiales bacterium
TCTCAAGCTCATGAAAACCATCCTCCCGCCTGCCGACGACGTTGAGCAGGAGGTTGATTTTGCAGTGGGTTGTCTGTGTCCGTTTCAAGTCACAAAAAAGGCGCCGGCCGTGAGGCGGGCGCCGTGAAATTGGATGGAGACCGGCTCAGTGGTCGAACACCTTGAACCGGCTGCCGGGCAGGAACGGGGCCACGTCGCCACCGCCAAAACCGATGGCAGAGTTCGGGTGAAAAATTCCATCGTCCCACAGTCCGGGCGTATAGCTGGCCGGGAACAGTGCATCATCCGGGAGGACCATGCCGCCCCAGGGGTAGTCCAGCGTGGCCATGGATGGGTCGGGATAAACGGTTGCGCCCTGCAACCACGGCTCGTAGTCCGGGGTGGGGATGGCGAAGGTGACGATTTCGGCGAAGCCGATCGCAGTACGTGCCATGGTGCGGCTGAGTCCGCGAACCACGCCGGTGGTGTAGGCGTGCTGCGGTCCATCCCAAAGAGCGGTTTGCTCGACGGAACGGCTGAATTCGCCCATGCGGGTGAATTCGGTAAAGTTGCGGACGCCACGGCCCAATTTGTTTTCCGGCCCGGCACAGCCCACGGAAAGGACGGCAATCAGGGTTGCGACGGCGGTGGTTTTAGCAATGTTTCGCATTGGTTCAGTCAAAAAAGCGACGGGCAGAGTAGTAAAAAAATGGCCGGTGTAAAGTCTTTTGGCGTTATTTTTCCGGCTCTTCGGGTGGGTTTTCGGCAGCCTCGGCTTCTTCTTTTAAGCGCTGTTCTTCCCGCTTTTTGTCCCGCCGATACCAAATCCACGCAATGAACACACTTAACTCGTAGAAGAGTTGCATAGGCAGCGCCATCAGCACCTGAGTGATGATATCCGGCGGGGTGAGGACGGAGGCCAGCACGAGGTTGATGACCACCCAGTACATCCGGAACTTGGCCAGTTTCTTGTAGTCGAGTACGCCGATCTTGACCAAAAGCAGGATGACGACCGGCAGCTCAAAGGCGAGGCCCATGCCGATCATGAATTTACAGACGAACTTGATGTAGTCTTCCGCACGCCACATGTCGGCCCCGAAGTGCAGCCAGTTGGCGAAGAGCGCAGCGGTGCTGAGCGCAATCTTCATCAGCAGGAAATAACAAAACGCGGCTCCAAGGAAAAACAACCCGCCTCCGATGATGACGGACATGGTGAGATATTTTTTCTCCTTCTTACGTAGTGCCGGGAAAATAAATTGCCCGAGGAAATACAGGATGAATGGCAGGGCGACCATGATACCTCCATAAAACGCCATCTGCAGCGCCACGAGAAATCCGCTGAGTGGACTCATCGATTTAAGCTCGGGACCGGCTTTGCCGGCGTCATCTGTTGACGTGAGTATGTTTGTGTCCGGCTGCAACAGCAATTGCAGTTTACCCTCTTCGACCACTGGCCGGAGGTTGAACGGTTGCGGCTCGGTGACGTTTGTGAGGTTGAGCATCCGGTACGCCTCTTCGAGCAGGTTTGTCTCGACCGGAATTCGGAATACCTCGTCTTCGGTCATCCGGACGAGGATTTCACTTTTGCTTTCTTCGAGGAGTGTTTCCTTTCGGTTTTCCGTAAGGAACTGTTTGGCTTCACCGAGTGGGCGTGAGAGGAAGTCTACTATCAACGGGGCCCCGGCCAAGCAGGCGACCATCGCCACGCCAAGCGCGGCCACGCATCGGATAAGTACCCAGCGCAAATCCTCCATGTGCTCGAGGAAGGATTTGACCGGCCCGCCGTACTCGGAACCGTCGTCGTCGAGGTCGGAGTCCCAGTTGTCATCATCCCCACCCCCGCCCTGACCACCGGAGCGCGGAACCGGCACGGGCGCGTTTACCGCGTGGGCGGCTTGGTATTCGTCGCCCTGATATTCCCCGTGGTCGTAGTGATGATGATCGTCATGATGCTCATCATGGTACTGGTCGTGTGCGTGATGATCCTCGTGTTCGTAGTCGTGGTGGTAGGGATCGTCGTGATGCCAATCCTCCTCGTGGGAGGTGTCGAGGTAGTCGGGGTCGTCAGTGTATTGGCCAGCGGAGTCGCCGAGCTTTTCCGGTTCCTCTCCGGATGTATTTTCCTGATGTTCGCTTGGTTCCGGCTCTTCCGCTTGGCCAAGCGCTTGGCTTTCGGCATCGTCCGCGTCGGGTGCGGTCGGATGCTCCGGCTGGGAAGGGTCCTGGGAATGTTCAGGCTGCTCCGCTTGGCCGTAGGGGGTGTTGTCCGGCGGTTCGGGAGCGCCCTCAGTCTCCTTGGGCATGGTTTAGAGCCAAGTCACTCAGGGGACGGTCTTGAGAATTAGGCGTCCTTTTTTGTGTCGCCGGCTTCCTCATTTTCCGAGGTTTGCTCGGTAATCTGAGGAGCGGGTGGCGGGGTGTAGGTGGGATGGTCATCCATCGCCCGGTCGAGTTCGCCTTGGACGTCTCGTGAGGCTTTTTTGAATTCCTTGATCCCTTGGCCCATGCCCTTGGCCAGTTCAGGCAGTTTTTTGGCCCCGAACAGCACCAATACGACGGCAAGAATCAAAATGATTTCCCATGGGCCGAGCCCGCCGATTGCCAGTTGCAAATGAGTTGTCATATCTCGTCAAAAAGGCCGGAAAACCTAGCCTTATTTTTTTGAATGTAAAGAGCCAACTCCCGGTTAATGGGTTGGGTGGGGGTTAATCAATTGCCCGGTTTGGGCGTGAGCAGCACAAATTCGCCGCGTCGGTTAAGGCGATAGGCTGATTCTGTCAGGCTTGGATCGGCAGGCCGATCTTCGCCCAAAGTCATGGTTCGGATGCGGTCGGCACTCACGCCGCGCTCGACCAAACTATCACGAATGCTCAGGGCACGACGTTCGCCGAGCGCCCGATTGTATTCCTCGGTGCCGCGCTCGTCGCAGTGGCCCTCGACGAGTACTTTGTTTTGCGGGCTGCCAGAGAGAGCCTCGGCCACAGCGTTGACCTTGTCGGCATCACCCGGCTGAATCTCGGCCCGATCAAACCCGAAGTAGACGGTCTGCGCAGCAAACGCCTCGCGGTCCATCTGCATGTTTTCGAAATCTTCCAACCCGGTCAGGTTCACTTCGCTTCCATCTGTGGAGGTAACGCCGCCCTCCTCACCGATTTTGCCGCCTTCGCTGGTTGCCGTGCTGCTCCCGTTACCGGTTGTACCCGCGCCATTGATGGCTGGCAGGAAGGTGTTGGGTTTCTCGGTTTTTTTACAGCCCACAGAAACCACCATGACCAGCGAGGCCATGATGAGTGAAATGTAGTTTGCGGGCTTCATGAATTAAGGGGTGGTTGAGGTTAGGATTTTGGCTTTAGCAGCACGAATTCACCACGGCGGTTGGCCTGATAGGCGTCCTCGGAAAAACCGGGGTCAGCCGGACGATCCTCGCCCAGGCTCATGGTGCGGATGCGATCGGCGCCAACGCCAAGTTCAACCAAGCGATCCCGAACGCTCAGTGCGCGTCGTTCGCCAAGCGCGCGGTTGTATTCTTCAGTGCCTCGTTCGTCGCAATGGCCCTCGATTAAGACTTTGTTTTGTGGACTTTGCGCAAGGGCACTGGCCACGGCACCGACCTTGCCGTCGTCGTCCGGATGAATCTCAGAACGATCGAAACCGAAGTAGACCGTCTCAGCGGCAAAGGCCTCGCGATCCATCAGCATGTTTTCAAACTCGTCCAGCCCAGCGAGGCCGATGTTGCCGTCGCCATCCACGGTCACCACATCGCCGCCTCCACCGACCCGGCCACCGGGGGTGGTGTCAAGCAAGCCACCATTGCCTCTCACGTTTGAGTTGCCACCGGGGATTTGGGTGATGTTTTTTGGGCCGTGCTTGCACCCGACCGAGAGGGTCACGACGAGGGCTGCTAGGGTCAAACCAGTGAATTTCACGAGGGTCATTTTAGTAAAGTTTAGTTCCGTCAATTACTCCATGCGGCCTGGGAGCAATTCCCCGGAAAGCTTCGCGGGAGAGTCTTGACGCGTTTGGTAGGCACGTCAAGTACCGATAAAACACGCTTGCCGCGGGAGCGGTTGGTAAAAATCAAAGTCCGCGAGTTGAGTGCCCACGAGGGATCCTCCCCGGTGGCGAGGACCTGTGCGCTTCCACCGCTCGACGGGACGATGCAAATGTCAAAACGACCACCGCGCTGGGTGGTGAAGGCAATAGCCTTGCCGTCCGGCGACCAGTCCGGCTCGGTGGCGTTGGAGACGTGAACGGTGGAGATTCGCGACATGGCCCCGCCATTGGCCGGGATTTTATACAGGGCGGATCGCCCTCCGGCACGTGAGACGAAGCAAATGAAGCGCCCGTCCGGCGACCAGCAGGGGGAGGACTCCGCCGCCTTGGTCGTGGTCAGCCGCCGAAAACCGGTGCCGTTGACGCTGGCCACCCAGATATCCGGGCTGCCTGCCTTGCTGAGCACCATCGCCACGCGTTTCCCGTCCGGGGAGACGGCCGGGCTGATGTTGGAGCCGGAAAAACGGGCGACCGTCCGGCGTTGCCCTGTCCGAATATTGTGCGAGTAAATGTCCGGGTTGTGCTTGAGGTACGAGTAGTAAAATAGCGTGTCCCCGTTTGGCGCCCAGTCCGGCCCGGCGGAGATGGAGTTGTCACTGGTCAATCGCTTTGCGTTGAAGCCGTCAAAATCCGCAACGTGAATCTCGGTGTTGCGTCCGTGAAACTGGCGGAAGGCGATCTTGGTGAGGCCGATGCCGGGTGAGCCGGTGATGGTTTCAACAACGTTGTTTGCGAACGTGTGACCCTGCAGCCGAAGGTTCCCCCCTTGATATCGCTTGTTGAGGACGAACCCGCGCTTCAGGTGGTCGTACACCGCGCCAGAGACGCTGCCGCCGGTGTTGCTGCCCTTGATGGTGAACTGCGCCTTGCCTCGATCCACAAACTCGAAGCCCTGCACGAAGAGGTCGAATTTTAGCAGCGAAAGAATCTCACCGGTGAAGCCCTCGATGTGAACCGGGATCGCCTTGACTTCGCCGGTGTTAAAGATGTCGACGTCGATTTCGTTCTGCGCTTGGCCAAGCGCTTGGCCAAGCCCAAGCACGGCGGCCAAAATGGCAAAGGTGTGACGGATGGATTTCCTCATTGAAAACTGCGTGAGTTGAAATTCAGACTAAAGGTTTTTTTGGCGCCGCTCATTCCGGCTGGGAACGGGGCGATGCGCTTGACGCGGTCGAGTGCCTTTTGCACCGCGCGGTCCCAGCTCGCCAAGCCGGAGGCGCCGATGATGCGGGCGGAGAGGACATTGCCGTTTCGCGCGATGACCAGTTGCACTTTCACAACCGGGTCGCCGGAAATGGTGCCCGGATGGATGGTGGCATCCACGTACTTGCGCCGGATGAGCGATTCGTAGTTGGCCGCGGCGTACCGGCCCTGCGGCACATTCACTGAGGTGCGTCCGGAGAGTTTCGAGTCGAGGTTGTTGAGCGATTGGTTGAGTGCGGCTCGGCGCTTGGCCTCCGCTTGGCGTGCGCGCTCAGCGGCGGCCTGCTGGGCCTTGATTTTCTGCGTATCCGGCTTACGCATGGTCGATTTCAGGTTGACCTTGATCTTCGGCTTGACCGGTTTTGGCTTGGGTTTGGGTTTCACCACCTCCACCGGCTTTGGCTTGGGTTTTACCGGTGCGACTGGTTTCGGCT
>JAPPPH010000213.1:0-3354 GCA_028817635.1 Verrucomicrobiales bacterium
CTCTCCAGCGAGGCGAGTTTTAATAACGACATCGGAGTGCCCTTGACGTTGATGCGGTTGCAGGCGTCTCACCGCGCGGCTGTGGTAGAAGTGGGGTCAAATCATCCGGGCGAGATGGCGACGCTGCTCTCTCTCGTCCGCCCAACCATCGGTGTGTTGACCAGCATCGGCCGCGAGCATCTGGAGTTTTTTGGAGACTTGGAAGGGGTGATTCGTGAAGAGGGCGCTTTGGCCGAGGCGTTGCCAGAGGAGGGCATTCTGTTTGTGAACGGCGACATTGACGGGCTCGAAGCGATTCGGAAAAGGTGCCGCGCCCGAGTCGTCACGGTCGGGGAATCGGAAGGCTGCGACTGGCGACTGTCCCGCATCGAGTCAGACGCGGAGGGAACAGAATTTGAAATTATTTCGCCGAAGGGAGATCGGAACGGAGTCCACCGTGTCAACCTGCTGGGCCGTCATAACGCCCACAACGCAGCGATCGCCATGGCGGTTGCGGTGGAGTTGGGCCTGAGCCAGGAGGAACTGAATCAGGGCCTGCAGGACTGTCGACCGGCGTCCATGCGAATGCAGACGCAGACACTCGGCGGTGTCAGCGTGATTAACGACGCCTACAACTCCAACCCCGACTCCCTTCAGGCGGCTTTGGAAACGCTCAAGGCGTTTCCGGTTAGGGGCAAGCTCATTGCTGTTCTAGGTGATATGGCCGAGCTTGGTGAATCGAGCGAACCTGCCCACATTGAGGCGGGTGAGCGAGTCGCCAAGCTCGGTCTGAGCGGCCTGATTGCGGTGGGCCAATGGGCGGATGTCATGGTGCGTGGGGCACAGGCTGCCGGTCTTGCAAACGTTGCTGCGTTCGAAGATGCCGCCCACGCCGGCAAGGCATTGGCGATGAAACTCGCCCCGGGGGATGTTGTCCTCGTCAAGGGGAGTCGATCAACAAAACTCGAACGCGTCCTCGAGTCGCTAAAGGGGGAATTGCAGCCCTAGCAACGGCCATGTTTTATTACCTGAGCCAGATGCCGGAGTGGTTGGTCGAGAACGGCCACGAGGCTTGGGCAGACTGGTTGTCGTTCCTTCGCGTATTTCAATACATCACATTTCGGACGGCAGGTGCTGCGGTGACGGCGCTGCTTTTGAGTTGGTGGCTGGGGCCCCGGATTATCGCCAAGCTGAAGCAGTTGAAATTCAGCCAGCAGTACAGAGACAAAGCCGAGGAGGCCGGCGGGTTGGAGGGGCGCGTAAACAAGATGGGGACACCCTCTATGGGAGGTGTGATGATCGTGTTGACGCTGGACATCACGGCGTTGCTCTGGGCGCGGTGGAATGAATTTCTCGCACTGACGCTCATGTCGGTGGTTGTCCTTGCGGCACTGGGATTTTATGACGATTGGGTGAAGCTCACCAAGCAGGACAAGGCGGGAATTCATTCCAAGGTGAAGTTGGTCGTGCAGATTGGGTTGGGCCTGTTCATCGGCCTGTATCTTTGGAACCACCAGTCTATGAGTGATCTGGTCAAAAAACTCATGGTGCCGTTTCACGGGGAAGCGATCGAGTTTACCGGCGTGGGCTTTGTGGGGTTGTTGATCACGATCGCGGCAATCGTCGGCAGCTCAAACGCCGTGAATTTGACGGATGGACTCGATGGTCTTGCCATCGGTTGCACGCTGATCGTGGCGTTCGTGTTCATTATTTTGACGTATATTGCAGGCAATATGAAAACAGCCGAATACCTGATCGTCCCGTACGTCGAGGGTGCGGGCGAGTTGACTGTATTCTGTGCAGCAATGATCGGCGCCGGGTTGGGGTTCCTTTGGTTCAACTGTCATCCGGCGCAGGTGTTCATGGGTGACACCGGTTCACTCGCGCTGGGCGGATCGCTGGGGGTGATTGCCGTGCTGATTCATCAACCGTTTGTCCTGGTCATTGCCGGGGGCGTTTTTGTGCTCGAGGCGATGTCAGTCATGATTCAAACCGGTTGGTTCAAGTACACCCGGCGCAAGTACGGGGAAGGGCGCAGGGTCTTTCGCATGGCCCCGTTGCATCATCACTTTGAAAAAAAAGGGTGGCACGAGTCGCAGGTGGTGGCTCGTTTTTACATCCTCGGTATATTGTTTGCCGTACTCGCTTTGAGTACACTGAAATTGAGGTAAATTAGGGAATGTTCAAGCTGAGCGGAAAAAGAGTTTTATTGGTTGGCCTTGGTGCAAGGGGCAGGGCGGCCTGTCGTCTGTTGTGCGAGAGCGGCGCGTCGGTCGTGGCCGTGGATCGTAAAGACTCGGACGCGCTCCGGGAGGAAACCAAGCGCTTGGCCAAGCTGGGCGCGGAAGTGCATTTGGGCTTGGCCAAGCCGGACACCAAACTGCTGGCAGGGGTGGATCTTGGCGTGATTAGCGTGGGAGGAATTCGGGAGACGGACTGGGTACGGTCACTGCGCAAACGGGATGTCCCGGTCATTGGTGAATTGGAGTTGGGTTACCAACAACTTCGCTGCCTGAACATTGCAGTGACCGGTACCAACGGTAAGACCTCGGCAGCGAAACTGATTGAACAAGTGTTGCTTGGTGGCCAACGTGAGACGCGCTTGGCCGGCAAGGTGAACTGTCCCGTTTGTGATGCGGTGACTGATTCCAAGGAGTTGGATTACCTCATGCTCGCGGTGAACTCGTTCCAGCTCGAACTGACACAGTTTTTCCAGCCGACCGTCGCCGTGCTCATGAATATCGAGCAGGATCATCAGGATCATTATCGTGGTATGGCGGAGTACGTGAAGGCCAAGGCGCGGATGTTTGCCAACCAGCAGCCGTTCGATTGGGCTATCGTCCAGAGTGAAGCGTTGGCGCAGATTCGCTCGCTCGGCATCGAGATCCCGTCAAAGGTTATCACCTTTAGCTCAAGCAACCGTCGGGCGGACATCTCGTTAAACCGCGGGTTGATTGTCAGTCGGGTGCCGGGCTGGGAAGGGCCGTTGTTGGATTTTAGTGAGTGTCGCCTTCAGGGGGCGCACAACGCCGAAATCATAATGGCCGCCCTCGCCGTGGGGCGTGTCTTGAAGATTCCACTGGAGCAATCTGCCGGAGTGCTCAAAAGCCAGCCCCCTTTATTGCACCGATGCGAGACCGTGGCTGAGATCAACGGTATCCGGTTTATCAACGACTCCCGGTCGACCAATCTTGCTGCCATGGAAAAAACCCTCACCTCGATGCCTCCCGCACCAGGCGGAAGTCCGAATATATGGCTTTTGGCAGGGGGACGGGACAAGGGCGGGGCATTTCCGAAGTGGGCCCCCTGCTGGACCACCGAGTTAAAGCGGTGAGTTTGGAGGGGGAAACCCGCGAAAAACATCGGTCAGCATGG
>JAPPPH010000213.1:3364-5639 GCA_028817635.1 Verrucomicrobiales bacterium
GAAGTCCGAATATATGGCTTTTGGCAGGGGGACGGGACAAGGGCGGGGCATTTCACGATGTGGGACCCATGCTGTCCCAGCGAGTTAAAGCGGTCTGTTTGATGGGGGAAACGCGCGAAAAACTGCGTGCTGCATGGAGTTTGTTCACCCCCTGCCGGCTGGTGAAATCACTCGAGGACGCCGTCCATCAGGCTTACGAGATGGCCGAGGAAGGGGATATCATTTTACTCTCGCCAGCGAGCGAAGATTCCGGTAGTGTCAACGGCTATCAACATCGTGGCGAGATGTTTCGGCAGTACGTCGAGCGCTTGGCCGGTTACACCGTGGAGGGAAAAACAACCGGCAACGGCTCACCAGCCCCAAAAATCTCAAACGTCATGTCGCGATGAGGGACCTTCTTCAACCACAATATATTGTGTTTCCCCTGAAATGCGCTTGGCCAAGCGGCATTTTTTCAAACAAACAACAAGGAGTGTTAAATAATCATGTCTAGGCAAAATCCATTGCAACCCAAGAGCTCGTTGCTCGAAAAAAACGCCAAGAGTCGGTCCGGACTACAGATGGTCATGATCATCGTGGCGGTACACGTCGTTTTTCTTGGCGGGTTACTGTTTTCCGGCTGTAGCCGGGAGGAAGCCCAGCCGGCTGCGACAGGCGAAACCAATACCATCCCCACACTGCCTCCGATGGGTGAAGTGGCGACTCCTCCAACACCAGCAACGACTAACGAAGTGACCGTGGTGGAACCGCCCGCGATACCGGAGACGACCAATGAAGTGACTACCGCGCCGCCGCTGCCAATACCGCAGGACGTCACCACACCGGGTACGGTCGATCCGGGTAACGTCGAGGACGTGGTGCCGTTGGTACCCGAGCCGAGTGCAGGTCCCGAGGTGCCGGTCGCCACCGGTCAATCGGAGTACGTCGTCGTGAAGGGAGACAACTACACGGCCATCGCACGGAAGCATGGCGTCACGATTGCCGCGATGAAGGAAGCCAACCCTGCCGTGGACCCGAACCGCATCGCGATTGGCCAAGTGCTGGTGATTCCTGCGCCGGCACCCAAGCCGGCTGAGCCAACTGTGCCGGAGGGTTCGACGCAGTACGAGGTGAAGGCGGGTGACAACCTGTTTAACATCGCGAAGTCTCACAACACGACAGTCAAGGCGATTCGGGACGCGAGCGGATTGACGTCGAATACCATTCGCCCTGGTCAGAAGTTAATCATTCCCAAGCCGGCTGCAGCAGAATAGGTCGAAGCATCTTTATGAAGTTTGCTTCGACCACTCTGGTGTTTGTCGTTTCGGCGCTGGTGGCGCTGGGGTTGGTGATGCTTTACAGCGCCACGATGTTTCATCGTGGCGGTACTTTTTGGGGGTCGCAACTTTTGTGGTGTTGCATTGGCTTATTCGTCTGCGCGGTGACGGCGAAGCTGGACTATCAGTTGCTCAAGAAAGTTTCGCTGCCGTTGATGATCGTGGCGCTGATCATGTTGGTCGCGGTACTGATCCCGGGGATCGGTGTGGAGGTGAACGGCGCACGCCGCTGGGTGCAACTGCCGGGAACCCGTTTCCAGCCATCCGAGTTTGCCAAGATCGCGTTGATCATTGCGCTGGCCCATTACTGCGAGCGAAAGGGGCGCAAGATGGATACGTTCAAGTACGGGATGTTGGTTCCGGGTTTGGGTATGGGGTTATTCCTTGGTCTGATCTTTCTTGAGCCGGACTGGGGAAGCACGGCGTTGCTGGCGGTTGTGTGTGGGCTGATGCTGTTTCTTGCAGGGACGAAGATTCGTTACATGGCGATCCCGGTGATTGGCCTGATGGCGGCGGGTGGTTATCTGCTTTCGCAAAACACCGTGCGTCTCAACCGGATCATGAGTTGGCTGGATCCGGAGGGCACCAAGCAGGGTGTGGGCTATCAGGCTTGGCAGTCACTGATTGCGCTTGGCTCGGGTGGCCCGACCGGGCTTGGGCTGGGCAACGGTAGACAGAAACTCGGCTTTGTCCCGGAGCACCAGACTGACTTTATTTTTTCAGTAATCGGCGAGGAACTGGGGCTGATCGCCACGCTGGGCGTGGTCGTGGCGTTTGTTTTGTTTGTGGTTTGCGGCGCATTCATCGCGCTGCGCTCAAGTGACTTTTTTGGTTTCCTGCTCGCATCCGGGCTCACGCTTTTGATCGGCCTGCAGGCGTTTATAAACATCGGAGTGGTGACCAGCACCCTGCCCAACAAGGGGCTGCCGCTGCCGTTTATCAGTCGCGGCGGGACGAAC
>JAPPPH010000213.1:5649-7150 GCA_028817635.1 Verrucomicrobiales bacterium
GCTGCCCCGGGACGACGGTCCCCCCTCAGGCCGAGGAGACGATGGCCCAGCCCTTGGCCAAGCGTGTTGCCATTGCCTGCGGAGGGACCGGGGGGCACTTGTTCCCGGGCATTGCCGTGGGAGACGCGTTGGTGGCGCGGGGCTGTGAGGTCATGCTTCTGGTTAGCCCGAAGGAGGTTGACCAGACCGCGGTGAAGTCCGCCTACGGGATGGACATCGAGCCACTGCCGGTGGTGGGCCTGTCCGGAAACCTACCCAAGTTTGCCTTCCGTTTTTTTCAGTCGCTTGGCCGTTGCCGAAAATTGTTCCGTGAACAACGCCCGTCGGTTGTGCTGGCTATGGGCGGCTTTACCAGTGCGCCACCGGTGATCGCCGGCAAGATGATGGGCGCGAAGATTTTCCTGCATGAGGCCAACGCCGTGCCGGGACGGGCTGTCAAAATCCTGTCACCACTCGCGAACGAGGTGTTCGTGCAATTTCCCGACGCCATGTCAGGTGTGTCCGGAACCGGTGTGAGGGCGACCGGCATGCCGGTACGTGCCACGATGGAACCGGTACCCAAGCCGGACGCACGAACCGTCCTTGGCCTTGCGGATGACCAACCGGTACTGCTCGTGATGGGCGGTAGTCAGGGCGCGGAATCGATTAACCGGGCGATTCTTGGTGCGCTGCCGCGCTTGGCCAAGTCGTTGCCGAAATTGCAGTTCATCCACCTCACAGGCAACCGCGAACTGGAGCCGGTGCGTGCGGCCTACGATGCGCTTGGATTGCGTGCGGTCGTGCGTCCGTTTTTGACCGAAATGGAATATGCGCTTGGCGCGGCGGATTTGGCTGTGAGCCGATCGGGGGCATCGTCGTTGGCGGAGTTTTCTGCGATGGAACTGCCCGCCATCCTCGTGCCATATCCCTCCGCAGTGGATGATCACCAGCGGTTGAACGCACGGACGTTCGTTGAGATGGGCGCGGCGCGTTGTTTTCACCAAAAGCAATTGACCTCCAAGTTGCTCGTCGAGCAGCTGAGGGAATTGTTCCGTAAACCGACCAAGCTCAAGTCAATGTCTGAGGCGATGCGCCAGTGGAAGGCCGATCAGGCGACGGAAGAGGTGGTCCAGCGGATTTACGACGTGTGCCAGTGGGAAAACCCGGTGATGGACGACCTGTTTATCCCCGTACCCAAACCAAGGGAGGCGGCGGCATGAGCTTGAGCGTGGTAGAACCGGTCGCCGGCCAACGCGACCTAAAGTCGCTTCTTGAAAAAGCGGCCGGGGATGGGACGGAAATTTTCAGGGACAGGGCACTTGGCGAGATGACCACCCTCCGGGCGGGGGGAGCGGCGGATTGGTTTGCGGAGCCGAACACCCTTGAGGGTCTGGCGGCACTCGTGAAGGCGTGCCGCGAACAGGACCTGCCGGTGACCGTGCTCGGTCTGGGTTCCAACTTTCTCGTGCTCGCCTCCGGGGTTCGCGGCCTGACGGTGCGGCTTGGTAACGAACCGTTTGTA
>JAPPPH010000213.1:7160-20124 GCA_028817635.1 Verrucomicrobiales bacterium
GCGCGGGTGCGCGCATGAAAAAAGTGGCGGCCCAGGCCAGACGGAGTTGTCTCGCCGGGATGGAATTCCTCGAGGGCATCCCCGGGAGCATCGGCGGCGGGTTGCGGATGAATGCCGGCGCGATGGGAAGCGAGATGGTCGAGATCGTCGAGAGTATGCGCTTCATGGACACCGCCGGGAAGGTGTTCGAAATGGCCGCGAGCGACATCGAGTTTTCCTACCGAAGCTGTCCGCTTTTGAAAAACCAGATCGCGCTCGGAGCGGTGCTGCGCGGCCGGCCGGACAGCGCGGAGGCGATTGCAGGTCGGATGGGTGAGTACAGCCAAAAACGCTGGGACAGCCAGCCGGCGGCCCGTAGTGCCGGTTGTATTTTTAAAAATCCGGATGCCATCCCGGCCGGGAAGTTGATCGACGAGCTTGGCTTTAAGGGAACGGGTGAAGGGGGGGCGATGGTTTCAGACGGAACACGGCAATTTTATCGTCAACAAAGGGGGCGCCACTGCGAATGATTTTTTGACTCTGATCGACCGAATCAAGCAGCGTGCAATGGATGAGCGCGGCATCGAACTCAAGACCGAGGTGCAAATTATCGGAGGGACAGCGGAGCATGGTTGAGCCGATCGATATTTGCGTGATGCTGGGTGGGCCGTCCCCGGAACGGGAGGTCTCGCTACGGTCGGGTGCTGCGGTCGTGGGCGCTTTGCGGGAGGCGGGACATCGGGTGGTCGAATTGGATCCGGCTGATGGTTCCTTTCAGCTACCGCCGAATGTGGACGTGGTCTTTCTCGCGCTACACGGCACGTACGGTGAGGATGGCACGGTGCAGTCGGAACTGGATGCGCTTGGCGTGCCGTACACCGGTTGCAGTGCGGCGGTGAGTCGCTTGGCTTTTGACAAGGTGCAAACCAAGCGGACGTGCGCCGGGCACAGCTTGGCCATGGCCAACGATGTGGTGATCGAGGAGCAGGACGCGGAACTGCCGCTTGGCCTGAAACTGCCGCTGGTACTCAAGCCTGCGACACAGGGGTCGAGCATCGGGTTGGAATTTGTGGACACTGCCTCCGCTTGGCCAAGCGGCTTGGCCAAGGCGTTGGCCCCGGGCGGGCCGGTTTTGGTGGAAGAGAAAATCTTGGGCCGCGAGGTCACGGCCGGGGTTGTAGGCGGCGAGGCACTGCCGCTGGTGGAGATTCGGCCTAAGACAGGCGCCTACGATTACAAGAACAAATACACCACCGGAGCCACCGAGTACATTTGCCCTGCGGAGTTTGATGAAGCAACCACGATGCGAATCCAGACTGCGGCTGGCCAAGCGCTGGCTGCTGTTGGCGGCGTAAGCTACGTGCGGGTGGATTTCATAGTGCGCGATAGCGGCGAGCCGGTGCTGCTGGAGATCAACACGCTGCCTGGCATGACGGAGACCAGCCTGTTGCCCAAGGCGGCTGAGGCGGCCGGGATGAGTTTTACTGAGCTTTGCCAGCGTCTCGTGGATCTGGCGCTCGAGCCGGCAGGGCAGGTGGCGCAACCGGAACTAATTTGACATGGCACTGAAATCAAAACGGCGCAACAAGAAGACCACGCAAAAGAACGTGTTGTCGGTCAAGGTGCAGTCGCAGCAATCCCGCCGGGAGCGACTGCGTTGGCTGCGTTCTTTTGCCGCGTTGGTCGTGGCCATCGTGGCGCTGATCCTGGGGAGCTGGCTTGGAGGCGGCTTTGCGTTGAACCGGTTGGTGTATGAAAACGAATCGTTCGCCGTGACGGAGATGGATTATCGCACGGACGGGATCATCAGCGAAAACCAACTGCAGGACTGGGGCGGCGTGCGGATGGGCGACAACCTGCTCTCGCTCGACTTGCTCCGCATCAAGCGGAATATCGAACTGACACCCCGCGTGAAGATGGCTTCGGTCGAGCGAATCCTGCCGGACACGCTGCAGGTGCGTGTGACAGAGCGTGTGCCAATGGCGCAAATCTGGGTCTGGCAAAGAGGAGGTGAGAGTCCCGGGGGGTACGATTGTGTGCGGCTGCAGGTGGATGAGTCCGGTCACGTCATGCCTCCGATCGCAGGTCGGTCGGTTGTGATTCCAGAGCAGCAGGCGGAATGGTCGTTACCTGTCATTGCCGGGATCGAACTCAAGACGCTGCGCTCCCTCGCGCCGGGGCGATCCGCAGAACTACCAAAACTGCAGTCGGCGTTGCAGTTGATCCGGGAATATCGCCGGTCGACCCTCGCGGGGGAGTTGGATCTGCGCGTGGTGGATCTTTCACAGCCGCGCATACTCCGGGTGACCACCGGCGATGGCGGGCAGATCGATCTCGCGACCAGCCGGTTGACGCAACAATTTTCCCGTTGGGCACGCATTCGTGCGCATGGTGAAAAATATGGCCTCGCCATTGAGACGATGGACCTCTCCGTGACCAATAACGTACCGGTTCGCTGGATGCTCTCGCCAACCATCGCAGAGGAGGTACGCAATGGCCGGAAAGTTGCCGGGAACTAAAAACCATGAGCGATACACAAATCATCGTAGGCCTCGAGATCGGCACTTCAAAGGTGTGCGTCGCCGTGGGGGAGGTGAGCGACAATCAGGTGGTCAACATCATCGGCCTGGGCCAGTCCAAATCCCGCGGTGTACGCAAAGGCGAGATCGTCGATGCCTCGCTGGTCGAGGAGGACGTTCGCAATGCCATTGTCGAGGCCGAGCACATGGCGGATGTCGAGATTCGCTCGGTTTTTCTCGGAGTGACCGGCAGCCACATGCGGGGATTCAACAATACCGGGGTGCACCCGGTTGTTTCTGCCGACCGCGAAATTACCGACACCGATATTCAGGATGTCATAAGGAACGCCAAGGCGATCAATCTGCCGAGCGACCACTCGGTGGTGCACGTCATCCGGCAGCACTTCAGTGTGGACGGACAGGACGGTGTCCTGAATCCAGAAGGCATGTTGGGCGCGAAGATCGAGGTTGATGTCCACGTGGTCAGCGGTCGTTACAACCGCCTGCAAAACCCGATTCGCCTTGTCAGCGGACTGCATCTCGAGGTGGACAATATCGCGTTTAACGGGCTGGCCTCATCACTCGCGCTGTTGAGCACCGAGCAGAAGGAACTGGGCACGTTGGTGATCGATCTCGGGGCCGGCACCACTGAGTACGCGATTTATTCCGCCGGTGTCATCAAACACACCGGTGTGCTGGCGGTCGGCGGAGACCACGTTTCCAACGATTTGGCCTACGGCCTCAAAGTGCCGCTCGGCCGGGCGGAACAACTGAAGATCGATCACGGCTCAGCCATCATCGATCCCGAAGCGAACAACCGTTCCGTGGATTTGTCTTCCGACAGCGTGATCCCCGGCAAAAAAATCAACCTTGGACACCTTCAAATGATCATGTCGATGCGGCTGCAGGAAACTTTCGAGTTGATTGCCAAGGACATCGAGCAGGCCGGGCTGATTGATTACCTGCGCGCTGGGGTGGTGCTTTGCGGCGGCGGCGCGCGCACGCCCTACATCACTCGGTTGGCGCGGGATGTGTTCAACCTGCCATCGGCGATCGGTCGATCCAGTACCGTGAGTGGCATCAAGAACGCGTTGGATGAACCGGAATTCGCCACGCCTGTTGGCCTGATCAAGTTTGGCGCGTTCCAATCGCAAACCGCACCGAGGCGCGAAGGTTTTGGCCGGGCCATTCGAAAACAATTTGCGTCACTCTTTGGAGGGAAAAAATGACCGACACCTCAGCAAAACTCAGCGGCGGCGAACCGGTTATCCGGTTGATTGGACTGGGCGAGACCGGTGTTAAACTGGTCGAAACCCTTGCGATGATTGGCCCGGAAGGCGTCGAGTCGCACACCCTCGACACCGACAACCGAAGCCTGTCCCGCTGTCACCAGTCGCAGACGATGCTGCTTGGCCAAGCGATCCCCTGTGGCCTAGGCACAGGCGGGGACGTGGCCTTGGCGCGTGCGGCGGTGGAGTCGGACCGAGACCGCTTGGCCAAGCTGGTCGAGGGCGCAAACCTCGTCTTCGTGATTGCCGGGATGGGGGGCGGCACCGGCACCGGGGCGGCGCCGCTAGTGGCGCGCTTGGCCAAGGAGGCGGGTGCACTGGTGGTCGGGGTGGCGGCCACGCCGTTTGACTGTGAAGGCACCCGGCGATGCAACCAGGCCACCGGCGGCCTTCGGGACCTCAAGCAGGCGTCCGATGTGGTGTTTCATTTTTCAAATCAGGACGTGGTGTCGATGACCGGCGCCGAAACCAGCCTGAACAGCGCGCTCGACATCGCGAATCGACATTTGTGTGAATCGGTGCTCGGCGTGAGCCGGATGCTTCTCGAGCCGGGATTGTTGAATGTCTCGTTCGGAGACCTGCAGTCGGCTGTGCAGGGGCGGCAGAGTCTTGGCTCCGTGGTGCACGTCGAGGGGAGCGGCGAAGGCCGTGCTGCGGCTGCGGTGGAAAATATGTTGGCCCATCCGGCGGCGCGCGGTGGGGCGGCGTTGCAGGAGGCGAGCGCGATTCTGGTGCATCTCTCCGGCGGCGAGCAATTATCTCTCGCCGAGATGAACACGGTCACCGAGGCGATCAAGCAACACGCCTCGGCCGTGGACTTGGTAGTCGGAGCATCCGGGCCGGGGCGAGACGAGGCACTGCAGGTCACCGTCGTGATCGCGCATCAAGTCAAGTTGACTGAAGTGGAGCCCGATTTGAGTGCGCCGATCGATAGCCAGTCCAGTGAAGTGGCGAACGTGAGTTTTCCAGAAACCTTTATGCCGTCCGGTGAGACGAGCTATGTGGGGCTCGGGGAGGATTCCGGTGGTTCGCGTCGCGGCGGTTTTGCCTATACCCCTCCGGCGCCGACGGCGGAGGCGATCACGCCGGAACTGAAGGACAGCCTGCTCGAGGCGGCGGCGAGGCAGGAGCCGGATCGAAAAAAGCGAAAGAAAATCACGCAGGAAATGCTGCCACTCGAGATTGTGTCCAAGGGGCGTTTTGAGAAAAGCGAACCAACCATTCACAAGGGCGAAGACCTTGACCAGCCCACATACATTCGACGCGGGATGGTATTGAACTGAGCGCTTGGCCAAGCGCCTGGCTTGTTACTTCTTTTCGGGAGGTGATCCCTCGGCAACGAGCCGAAAGCCGGTATGACTCAGACCGGTGTCCGGGCTGGTTTTCATCCGCGCCGCAGGCCGATAGCCGGTGCAGTAAAGTTCGCTGCAAAGAAAAGAACCACCACGGGTGATTCGCTTGGCCGTGTTGGGCTCGTTCGGGTCGAAACTGGTCGCCGGCCCCTTGGGATTATCCTTTGGACTCTCCCCGTAATAGTCTGCCCGGTACCAATCCATGCACCATTCCCACACGTTGCCGGCCATGTCGTACAATCCATAGCCGTTGGCGGAAAACTGTCCGACCGGGGCAGACATGCGGAAGCCGTCCTCGGTGGTGTTTTGATTCGGAAAGCGGCCCTGCCAAAAGTTGGCGATGCATTTTTCGTCCGGCTTGAGTTCCTCACCCCAGATGTATTTTTTTCCGTCGAGACCACCCCGGGCGGCAAACTCCCATTCAGCCTCGGTGGGCAATCGGTGAGTCACCCCGGTGCGCTTGGTCATCCATTCGGCGTAGGCCATGGCATCGAACCAGCAAACGTTTACGACCGGGTGCTCCTCCATGCCATCGATCGAGTCGTCCGGGCCGGTTGGGTGCTGCCAGTCGGCACCCTGCCGCCACACCCACCAGGCGCGGTGATTGTTGAGGGGCACGTTCCCTGGGGGAGGGTCGAACACCACGGCGCCGGGCACCAACTTGTCGGCCGGGACACCGGGGAAATCCAGCGGATCCGGCTTTTGCTCTGCCACCGTCACGTATTTGGTTTCGTTGACGAATTCGGCAAATTGCCGGTTGGTGACTTCCGTCTTATCCATCCAAAACCCGGCCACGGTGACTTGGTGGATGGGGCGTTCATCCGGTTTTTCGTCATCGGAACCCATCGCGAATGTGCCGCCCGGGATCCAAGCCATGTGATCCGTTTCGAATCCCACCGCTTGAATCGCCGGTGAGTTATCTGTGGCCTGAGTTTGTGAGACGGCTGGAGAGTTGTTCGTGGCAGTATCGGAGCAGCCCGTCATGAACACCGCCGATCCGGTGAGAATCGCGATGGCAAATCGGGCAACGGAGGTTGCGGAGTCGTACATAACCATGGGTGCTTGGCCAAGCCGAAGCGGGGCGGAAGCTATCAAGTTGGCCAAGGGTGGTCACGTAATTACGCTTGGCCAAGCGCGATAACTCCAAAACAGGCGAAATCGTTGGGGCTAAAATAAATAAAAAAAACCTGATTTTTTTGTGGAAATCGGGGTTCTCTTTGGTAGATTTCCGCGCCTCGTTTTGGCCGACGGGTCGCAGAAGGCCAGCAGTGGAGGGAGATTTGCGGCCGAGAAACTATTTTTTTAACTCGTGGCAGCGAAGAAAAAAGTCGCCAAAAAAGCAACAAAACCCGCCAAAAAAGCGGTAAAGAAGGCCCCTGCCAAGAAAGCCACAGCCAAGAAGGCTGTCGCTAAAAAGGCGCCGGCCAAAAAAGTGCCCGCCAAGAAGGCTGTCGCCAAAAAAGTGGCTGCCAAGAAAGCCGTTGCGAAAAAAGCGCCTGTGAAGAAGGCCGCTGCCAAAAAGGTGGCCGCACCGGAAAAAGAGACTCCCGTTAAAAAGCGGGTGAAGCGTGCCAAGCAGAAGTTCGGAGCTGCCTCCACCGCGTCCATTTTGGGACTTCCCACCGGGAGAGGCAAAAAAAGCAAGGTGGTCAAACAGCCCAAGACGCCGAGCGTAGGCAAGTGGGAGAAGCACAAGAATTTGCTGATTGGTCTTCGTGAACGCCTGACCGACCAGCGCAACGGTTTGGCCAAGGAATCTGCCAAGGAGATGGAAAGCTACGGCGTCCATATGGCCGATTCCGGCACGGACAATTTTGACCGTGATTTTAACCTGAGTCTGTTGTCTTCCGATCAGGATGTTATTTACGAGATCGAGGAGGCACTTAAGAGAATTGAGCGGGGAACGTACGGAGTTTGTGAACTGACCGGGAAACCGATCCCGCAACCTCGGCTAACGGCAATTCCGTGGACCCGGTTTCGTGTGGACGCCCAGTCGGAGTTGGAGCGTTACGGCGCGGTTCAAGGCCGCTCACTGGGCCAGTTGGGTACAATCACCACCCCGGGGGCTGCGTCGAAGGACAAGGTCGAAGCGGACTTGCCGGAACCAAAATCTAAGAAGGAATAATTTATGCCAAGAGAAACAGTCATCCTCGAATGCACGGAAGCCAAGGAGGCCGGCAAGCCGGTTTCCCGCTACATGGCACAGCGCAACAAAAAGACGCAGCCGGATCGGTTGGAAATGAAAAAGTACAACCCCAACATGCGCCGTCACACGTTGCATCGCGAAATCAAGTAACATGCCCAAGAAGAACGACAAGAATAAGCGGAACCGCAACCAAAGCCAGACGCGCACACCGCGTCCGCGCCCCAAGGTGGATTTCACCATCGACCAGTTGGACTACCGTAACACGGAATTGTTGCAGACGTTTGTGACCGGTCATGGCCGTATCCTGCCGCGCAAGTACACCGGGTTGCCGGCGCGTTACCAACGCCGCATGGCCAACGCCATCAAGCGTGCGCGCCAGATGCTCCTGATGAAGTAATTTTTCCGTCGCATCCCAAGGGGTGCGGCGGTTTTTTCTGCCTTTCAATTGCAAGCGAATTGCAACTTGGCCAAGCGCTTGGCCGAGCGCTAATTCCAAAAACGGTATCCCTTAAATGATCATTGGACTCCTCATCGCCTCAGTGGTTGCCGCCGGCTTTACGATGGTTTGGCTGAAGCCAACGGACCGGAATCGCCTCAAGTTGCTGATTGCCTTTAGCGGTTCGTATCTGCTGTCCATCACGGCACTGCATTTATTGCCGGAAGTATTCTTTGAGAAAAATCCTGATCCCAATGAGCCAAATCGTGGTCCCTACTTTGGTGCGTTCATCTTGGTCGGGTTTTTTCTGCAGTTGATGCTCGAGTACTTGTCGGGAGGCATCGAGCACGGACACGCGCATCATCATAAAAAGGAGGCGATCCCAATCGGCCTGCTGGTTGGGCTTTGCCTGCACGCATTTTTCGAGGGGATTCCATTGGGTGGCGTTGATGACGGACATGCGGGCCATGATCACTCGCATGACCACGGTCATTCACACGGGCACAGTCATTCACACGGGCACGGTCACTCGCATGGTGCGGAGGCATGGCAGAGTGGTTTGCTCTGGGGCATCGTTCTGCACAAATTCCCGGTGGCGATCGTGTTTTTGTCGATGCTGTTGAATAGTGGGATGGGCAAAACCAAGGCACTTATTTTACTGGCCGTGTTCGGCGCGATGGCTCCTTTGGGAGTGTTGCTTGGCGGAGCAGCGTTTTTGGAGGATTACAAAAAAGAGATTTTAGCGATCGTGATTGGTATCTTGTTGCACGTCTCGACGACGATCCTTTTCGAGAGCAGCGAGGGGCACAAGTTTAATGCCCAGAAGATGCTCGTCATTGCTGCGGGGCTGGCAGTGGCCGGTGTTGGGATGATGTTTCACGTGCATTCGCACTGATACGATGTCATCGACGGAACATCACTGTTGCGGGCATGCACATGATCGGGGGATCCTGTCGGAGTGGACGGCACATCTACAATCTGCCGGTCACAAGTTGACGAAACCCCGCCTCGCGGTACTGGAGTTACTCCATCGGCAGGAGCACCCGATCACCAACCGCGAGATTCACGCCGAGTTATCCGCCGAGTGCGACCTGGCGTCCATTTATCGAACCATGCATCTGCTTCTGGAGATGGATCTGGTGCAGCAGTTTGATTTTGGAGATGGCACTGCGCGGTTTGAATTGGTGTCACCGGGAGGCGACAGCCACCATCACCACATGATTTGTACGCGGTGTTCGACGGTGGTGGAGGTGGATCATTGTTTCCCGGATTCGCTCTCCGAAACTCTGGCCAGGCACACCGGCTTTAAAAAGATCACCCACAAGCTGGAGTTCTTTGGGCTATGTCCCGACTGCCAGTAGGGTGACAATCTTAATGTAGCGAAGCCTTGATGGTGGCCTGGGGTACCTCAATTCCGAATTCCACCCGGCCGATGGACTTGGCCAAAACAAACTTCACCTGACCGCCGCTCACCTTCTTGTCGAGTTTCATCGCGGCGAGGAGTTTTGTGGTTTCTTTTTTGGATAGGGTCACCTGCGTGGGCAGGCCGGCTGTTGCGAATAGCGCTTCGATTCGATCGACCTCCGCTTGGCCAAGGCCGTGCTGATCGCGGGAGATTTTCGAGGCCGCCACCTGGCCGATTGAGATGGCTTCCCCGTGCAGATACTTCCCGTATTGGGAGATGGCCTCGAGCGCATGGCCGATGGTGTGGCCGTAGTTGAGTATGGCGCGCAGTCCCCCTTCGCGTTCATCCTCCTCAACGACCTTGGCCTTGATCTGGCAACTGCGAGCGACAACGTGAGCCAGCTCCCCGGCATCCAGTTTGAGGAGAGCCGGTAGTCGACGCTCAAGCCGGCGGAAAAGGGTGGCATCGTCGATGATGCCGTACTTGATCACCTCGGCGAGACCAGCTCGAAGCTCGCGCTTGGGCAACGTTTTTAATGTGTCCAAATCGCACAAAACGAGGCGCGGCTGGTAAAACGCGCCGACGAGATTTTTACCTGCCTTCAGGTTCACTCCGACTTTGCCTCCCACTGAACTGTCGACTTGTGCCAGCAAGGTGGTCGGTACTTGAACAAACCCGATTCCGCGCAGGTAGCTCGCAGCGAGAAAACCGGCCATGTCTCCCACCACGCCGCCGCCAAGCGCCACAATGAATGAGCTGCGCTCTAGCCGGTGACGGGCCAGTTTGTCATAACAGGCGTGGATGGTGCCAAGGCTCTTTGCTGTTTCGCCGGCAGGCACGCGGATCTCCACCGGTTCAAATCCGGCTTCACGCAGGGAACTCATCGCTGCCTTGCTGTAGATCGGGCCGACCTTGCGATCGGTGATCACGGCGCAACGGGTTCCGAGCTTGAGGCGGCGACACTCGCTGCCGAGTCGGGACAGGAGGCTGTTGCCAATTTTGATGGAGTAGCTGCGATCCCCGAGGGGCACTTTCACCGTGCGCATGCCGGGGAAGATACGGACGTGTCGCCGTCGGCCAAAGCCGAAAATCAATCTGCAAAAACCAGTCGCCCCCGATGAACCGGTTCCGTTTGGCCCTCGAGCTTCAATGCGAGGTCAGCGTGGATCGTCTCGACGCGTCCCATTGCAATCATCGACGGGGAGTCGGTCTCACCGGCGGTTTCCTCCCAAATCTCGACCCGTCGGCCAATCACGGAGCTTTGTGCGACGTAGTCCGCGAGGAGCGGTTTCGGGCCATCGGAGAGCAGTTGTTCGTGCCGCTTGGCCAAGCGATCGAGCAGGATGGGGAGAAAAACGGGCAGGGTGATCAGCGCGTCGGGCGCAGCCTCTCGGAGGCTGATTGGCGGCTGGACAAATCGTCCCGGCGATAGAGCCGGAGTCGCGGCGATGTTCACGCCAATCCCGAGGATGGCGTGCTCGATCAGTTCGCCCTTGGCCTGAGTTGAGGTGATGACGCCGGAGACTTTTTTGCCGCCAAGCAGAACGTCATTGACCCACTTGAGACTGGCCGCTTGGCCAAGCGCATCGAATTGGCCAAGCGCATCCGCCACAGCCAGTGACGGCACGATACTCAACCCCACGCCCAGTTCGTGAGCCGGCCGATTGGGCGAGAAAAGAACTGTCAGGTGCAAATTACCTTCGAGCGCCTGCCACGGACGACCTCGGTTACCGTGGAATCCGTCTCCCGTGAAAGCGAGGCAGGCAAACGGGGTGGGTGGCGCGTTGCCGGTCTGGAGCAGTCTTCGCAGGCCATCAACCTGCGAAACCGGGGATCGGCCCACAGCCATAATTCGCCGCCACGGTACCAAACCGGGCGCCGTGACCAGAGTGGCCCCGGCTGTGCCACCGGCGGCCAGCCATGCCTGTTCTGTGGCGTCGTCCCAGATGGTTGCAGAAATCGGGCTCCACGGCGTTTGCAGGGGTTGACCACCAAGGCCGGCCAGCGAATCCGGGGCATCCGTGATGATGAGAGAATTCGTCATCCCAAAGCCCGGAGATTGGCGTTCGATCACTTTTGACAAAAGGAAAAACAGGCTGGAGCAACGCGTCAAAATGGCCTACCGTCCGTCCCATGCGGCGTTGGGTCAGTCCTTTGCTTCTTGTTGCGGCGGTCTTTTTGCTATGGCCGAACAGTTCGCCGGCCCCGATCATCTATCGGCCCGGTGAGGGTTGGTCGTACGAAAGTTGGAGTACCATGGGTAAATGGCGGCGCGACCGCGCGAAGGCCCAACTGGAGGTCGCCAAGGAGGCCGAGGCGAAAAAGGATTGGAGAACCGTCCACAAGGCTGCAAAGCGGGTCGTCCATGAGTGGCCTCTTTCGGACTACGCCCCCGAAGCACAACAATTGTTGGCCAAGTCGTATGAAGAGCGCGGCGACGATGAGCGCGCCTTCAGGGAGTACCAAAATCTACTCCGGTATTATCCTCAAAACGTTAACTACGAGGAGATTCAGCAACGACAGATGGCAATCGCTGATCGGTTTCTCGGGGGGCAGCGGTTCAAGCTTTGGGGCAAAATCCCCCTGTATCGTTCCTGGAAAAAATCGGCACAAATGTTTCAGGAAGTTGTGAATGTCGGCCCGCAGAGTGAGGTGGCTCCGTTGGCACAAATGAAGGCGGGTGAAGCTTGGGAAAAGAAAGCGGACGGGTTTCAGGTATCCGAGCGCGAACGCCACAAGGATTTCGGCCGGGCGGTGGAGGCTTATAAGAAAGCCTACGAGGAATATCAATCGAATGACGCGGTAGCCTCGGAGGCGTTGTACAAGAAAGGCAAGTCCTACCAAAATCAAACGAAGGACGCCGAGTACGATCAGGAGGTGACGCTTGAGGCAATCAACGCCTACGAGGATTTGCGTGCGATTTATCCCGACTCACCCCACGTTGGTGAGGCCGAAGAGCACATCACCAAGATGAAAGAGGAACAGGCGAGAGGCATGGTCACGATCGCGAAATATTACGAGAAGAAGAAAAAATGGCACGGGGCTAAGATTTATTACAACGAGGCTTCTGATCTTGCTCCGGAATCTAAATATGGAATCCTCGCCAAGGAGCGTCTCGCTGTGGTTGAAAAGTTCATCGACGAGAAAGACTCGGCGTCCGCTGAGAAATAATGTGGAACTTCACTGGCAGGCTGTTGCTGCTATTGGCCGTTGGCTTGGCCAACGGTTGTGTTGGGTATCGTGTGGGAACCGTGAATCCCACCATCCCGGCCGATCACTCCATTCAGGTTGGGCTCTTTCAAAATGGAACCGCGCAGCCGGGACTTTCGGAATCCGTTAACGCTTCCATTCGCCGCGAACTGCACCGGGACGGCACCTTCGAACTGGCCACCGCTAATGACGGGGATGTGCTGCTGACTGGCAACATCACGGCTTATCGCCGATCCGCAGTCAGCTTTCAGCCCAGAGACATCCTCACCGTTCGCGATTTCGTCGTTGAACTTTCCACCCGAATTAAGGCCACGGAAAAAACTTCCGGCGAAGTGCTGGTCGATCGCGTGGTCACCAGCCGGACCACCGTCCGACTGGGGGATGACTTGGCCAGCTCCGAGCGGCAGGCGCTGCCTTTGCTGGCCAACGACTTGGCCAAGCGCACCGTGGCGATGCTGTCCGAGGGCGGCTGGTAAGCTCCGCTTGGCCAAGCGCGATTTTCTCCCTTCCGCATGTTCGAGTTGCTCCAGACCAGCCCGCGCAGCAGGGCGCGACTGGGGCGTCTGAACACGACACGCGGCGTGATCGACACCCCGGTGTTCATGCCGGTCGGCACACAGGCCAGCGT
>JAPPPH010000213.1:20134-20551 GCA_028817635.1 Verrucomicrobiales bacterium
TGCTGCTCGGCAACACCTACCATCTTTTTCTGCGGCCGGGCATGGACATCATCCGCAAGGCCGGCGGCCTGCACAAATTCATGAACTGGGACAAGCCGATCCTTACCGACAGCGGCGGCTTTCAGGTCTACAGCCTCGCGAAGATTCGGAGCGTGCGGGATGACGGCGTGGAATTCCGGTCTCACCTCAGCGGCGAGACGCTCTTCCTTGGCCCGAGGGAATCGATGGCGATTCAGCGCGAGCTTGGCTCCGACATCGCGATGTTGTTTGACGAGTGCCCGCCTCATGGCTGTTCCTCGGACGAATTGGAATCGGCCGTCAAGCGAACACTCGACTGGGCCGCCATCTGTGCCGAGCAACCCCGTGCCGAGGGACAGTTTTACTTTGGCATCGTGCAGGGGGCGAACAGCCCGGAGC
>JAPPPH010000026.1 GCA_028817635.1 Verrucomicrobiales bacterium
GGTTTCGATGTGATGCCGGGTACAAGGTGCCCATGCCGGTTTGGCGTTACATCGTTGCCAAGGTGCGGCTTGAATTTCCCGACACGGTTTTTCTGCTCGAAGGTCTGGGGGGTGGCTGGAACGAGACGGAGAGTCTATTAACCGAGGGGTGCATGCAGTGGGCCTATTCGGAGTTGTTTCAAGAGTTCGAACCACAACAGGTTTCCGGATATCTCGATCACGTCATCAAGCAGGGCGAGCGAATCGGGCCGTTGGCGCATTACAGCGAGACACATGACAACAATCGACTGGCCAAGCGTAGCCGTGAATGGTCGCTCATGCGCAATCGTTTGAGTGCGCTGACAAGTGTCAATGGCACGTTTGGTTTCACCTGTGGGGTCGAGTGGTTGGCGGATCAGAAAATAGATGTCCACGGCTGTGCGGGGCTTAACTGGGGCGCGGAAGGGCATATCGTCGATGAATTGGCGAATCTAAATGAATTGCTCGCTACGCATCCCTGTTTTGCCGAGGGGACGAAATTAACGCGACTCAGCAAAGATGACTCTCAAATCCTGGCCGTACTTCGCGTGTCAGCGAATGGCGACGAGTTGCTTGCACTGATAAATCTCGATGTTGAGGACTCGCATTCCATCGAGTTGGAGTTACTGGAAAAATGGGCATCCGCAATTGATCTGCTTGGCCAAGCGCAAGGTTTGGCCGCCGGGCAACCAATCCACTTGGCCAAGGGCGGGGCACTTTGCCTCCAGCACACCCCGCCGATACCAAAAACGGACATGGCGATTGAGCAATTGGTGCGAGTACTTGATCGATACGACCAGACCGAAAATTACCCGAATATCGTCAAGTGGACGATCGCGGATGCAAACCGAATCATGCTCGTGCCCCATGGGCACCAGTTGCTACTGGAACACACGGCGCCATTCAGGGTGAGAGTCAAAAACATATCAGTATTCGATTCTGTTTTTCACACCCAAAGCAGCCAATCGATAGCCGGAAAACATTACGCCACTCTCCAATTTAGCGAGCCAAGGACGCAATACGATGTTGAGTTTATCAGCTACGGGAAAACCACAACTCGCACGGATGCAATAGTTCGATATCTGAACAAGAGTCTGGAGCCGCATTTAATCCAATTAGCCTACAGCACCGAATCCCAACCATTAATCGGATTGTTGACAAATGGAATCGGCGGAATGCTGAGGATGCCCGAACGAATGGGACAGGTGATCTCCAAATACGATTGCGTGCTGGCCGCCAACCTGAACGACAAAGTGCCGGTCGATCGCTGGGTGATGGTCAAGCGAATGAGATGCTGGGTAAACGTGGATGGCTTCATGTTCGACTTGAACTCGTCTTCGAGCGTGAAGATGCACGCCGGAAAACGGCTTGTTTGGATATACGAATTCCCATCCCGGGAAAACGAATGTTTTGTCGACGAAGTACATGTCATCGCCGAGATGCGTGACCAACAAAATGTGGTCGATATGTGGTTTCAATTTGAGACTGGATGCCCTGACAGGGAAGTTGAATTCACTGTCCGCCTTGATTTGGAGGATCGTAGTTTTCACGAGGAAACCCATCTGAATGAATCCGCCATAACCCATTTTCAAAATGCGATAACGGCCACCCCGGATGGCGTAGGATTTCAGTTTCAGCCGCATCCAGACAGACTGTTGGCGGCAAAGGCAAATCGTGGTGAATATTTTGCCGAGGAAGAAATTTGCAGGGATATTCCCCATCCCGTTGAGGCGACCAGAGGCCAAACGGCGCAGGGCGATGCATATAGCCCCGGCTGGTTTCGACTGCCTGCAAACAACTGCGAAATGGCCCACTTGGTCATCGCTGTGAATGAGCCGCAGTTGGACGTGGGTAAGCGTGAACCTTCGGCGCTTTGTTCTCTTGAGAAGAAAGCAAATCCAATGAATCCGAATGATACGGACTTCGTGCGCGAGAGAATGGATGCGTTCGTAGTCCGTCGAGGTAGCGGAAAAACGATCATCGCCGGTTACCCTTGGTTTCTCGATTGGGGACGCGACACGTTGATTGCTGTTCGGGGACTGATCGCCGATGGCCAAGTGGAAACCGCGACGTCGATTATCGAGCGGTTTGCCGCTTTCGAAAAAGGCGGCACCATTCCCAATGCCATTTTTGGCGATGACGATTCGAACCGTGAAACTTCTGATGCCCCACTTTGGCTTGCGATTGCCATCGAGGAAATGGCCAAGCAAACAAATGATACCTTCTATGGCCAAGCGATTGACGGGGCAGGGCGAACATACCGCGATGTGGTGCTGAGTATTGCGAAGCATTATCGCGAAGGGACAGCCAACGGGATTGCGATGGACCCCAAGTCTTCGTTGATCTTTAGCCCGGTGCATTTCACTTGGATGGACACCAACCATCCGGCCGGAACCAAGCGCGAGGGTTACCCAATTGAAATCCAGGCACTATGGATTCGGCTACTTGGCCAAGCGGGGAAACTTGATCCCGCCGGAGGATGGCAACTGACGCTTGGCCAAGCGCAGGAAAGCTTGGCCAAGTTTTATTGGTGCGAAAATAGGGGGTGGCTGGCTGATTGCCTTTTAGCCAAGCCCGGGCAATTCGCCGCCGAGGCCAAAGTCGATGGCAACCTCCGTTGCAATCTGTTGATAGCTGTCAGCCTCGGAGTCGTTGACGGGCACTTGGCCAAGCGGAGCGTGTTGGCTGCCATTCGTCACCTTGTCGTACCGGGGGCGGTGCGGTCACTGGCTCCTCTGCCATCCGCTCAGCCGCATGCGGTTGAGCACAATGGCCAACTACTAAACGATCCAGCCAACCCCTATTGGGGACGCTATGAAGGTGACGAGGACACCCGGCGAAAACCGGCCTACCACAACGGCACCGCATGGACCTGGTTTTTGCCGCAACTCAGCGAAGCCATTCTCCGCGCTTGGCCAAGCGACGTTAACGCAGCCAAGGCAGCCAAAAGTTATCTCTCATCTTCTGCAACACTTCTCAAGGAGGGCTGCGCTGGGCAACTGCCCGAAATACTCGATGGAGACGCCCCCCACCGGCAAAGAGGATGCGATGCCCAGGCCTGGGCCATGTCCGAACTGCTTCGCGTCCTAATTCAACTCGATTGATCCTCTGCTAACCCATTGGTAACCGGGCGCTTACCGCATTGCGAATATGGTGGACATTTTCTCCCCGTGATGGAATTCTTGGGTCTTACACATTGTGTGCCTTCAAATCGACCAAAGAATACCATGAACGACGTTTTCATCAGCTACGCGCACATCGACAATGAAACCATTGAAGAGGATCAAAAAGGCTGGATTACGCAATTGCATCGGATTCTGCAGGTGCGTCTGGCCCAGTTGATGGGAGCGGAGCCACGTATCTGGCGCGATCAAAAGCTTTCCGGAAGTGATCTTTACGACCAGACGATTGTTGAGCAGTTTTTGGATTCGAAAATTCTCGTCTCCGTACTTTCTCCTCGCTACGTCAATTCAGAATGGTGCGCCCGTGAATTGGATGAGTTTTGCACCAACGCCGAGCAGACTGATGGCCTGAAGGTCGATGACAAGTCCCGCGTTTTCAAGGTGGTCAAGACCCCGGTGGAGGTATCTGAAATGCCTCCAAGAATTCGTGAACTCTACGACAAACTTCTTGGCTTTGAGTTTTACGAGACTGAGCCGGAGAGCGGCAGGGTGATTGAATACAATGAGGTTTTCGGCGCGGAGGCCAAGCAGCGCTATTTCGAAAAAGTCTACGACCTGGCTCACTCAGTTTACGAGGTGCTGAAAACCATGAAACTGGGTTCAGGCCCCCAGCCGGTTCCGACAAATGTCGGCGTATCGAAAACCATTTATCTTGCTGAGGTTTCGTCGGATCTTTATTCCGAGCGTGACCAATTACGTCGGGATTTAATCGAACGCGGCCACAAGGTGCTGCCTGAGTTCAGTCTGCCGCCGCTTGGCCCGCAAGTGGAGGAAGCGATGCAAAAGGCATTACCGGATTGCGATCTTTCCATTCACCTTGTAGGCCAGCGTTATGGGATGATCCCGGAGGAGTCGGACTACTCCATGGCGGAACTTCAAAACCGAATCGCTGCGTCATTTGACAAGGAAGATTTCGAGAGATTGATCTGGTTGCCAAAGGGGGGCGACCCACAGGATGACAAGCAAAAGGCGTTCGTGAATCGCCTTGTCGAGAGCCCTGATGCGCACCGGGGTGCGGAGGTCATCGTGGACACCCTGGAAAATTTCAAGGAGCTGGTCGTTGAAAAACTAACGCCAAAACCGGAGCCGCCAAAGGAGGATCCTGCGTCTGCCAATGACGCGCCAGCGACTGCCCCAAGTGAAGGAAGTGCCAACCGGATTTATCTCATCTGCGACCAGGGTGACGAGGAGGCGATCGAACCGCTTGAGGATTACCTTTACGACAAGGGTTTTGAGGTCAGCCTGCCGGACTTTGAAGGCGACGAGGCCGAGGTCAGTGAGGTGCATCGACAGAATCTGGTCGATTGTGATTCCGTAATCGTTTTCTACGGTTCGGCCCGAAACTCATGGGTGGACATCAAGTTGCGAGAGTTGATGAAGGCCACCGGGTACGGCCGATCCGGCCCGATCGAGCACACTGCAGTATTCGTAGCGCCACCCTATGACCGGAGGAAGGAGCGCTACCGAAGCCAAAGTGCGACAGTGATCCAGCAGGGTGAGCAATTCGCCTCAACACCGGCACTTGAGGAGTTCGTCGGCAAACTGAAATCCAACGGATAAGCCAGCACACACAATGGGTATCGATCCAAAATTAAATCAGTTCCCCGGCCTTCGCGCCTTTCTCACCGAGGAGGATTACCTGTTTTTCGGCCGAGAAGAGCAGGTCAACGAACTGTTGTCCCGGTTGCGGCAATACCGATTCCTCTCCGTGCTCGGCGCCTCTGGCAGTGGTAAATCATCACTCGTCCGAGCTGGGATGCTGCCAGCACTCGAGGGCGGCGCCATGACTTCGGCCGGTTCCCACTGGGAGATTGGAATCATGCGTCCCGGAGGTAACCCTGTGCAAAACTTGGCCAAGGCCTTGTTTGAGATGGATCTTTACGCCTTCGAAGAGGACGAAGCCATCTTTCACCTTCAGGCCACGCTCAAGCGGAGCGGACTGGGATTGGTTGAGGCGATCAAACAATCGGAGATCGAGGAGGGCGCCAATCTGCTGATTGTCGTGGATCAGTTTGAAGAGCTGTTTCGTTTCAGTCGTTCCGGGCAATCGCAGGATGAGCAGGCCGCCGCTTTCGTCAAACTGCTGCTTGAGGCGTCAAGGCAATCGGATATCCCCATCTACGTGGCCATAACCATGCGCTCCGATTACATCGGTGATTGCGCCCAATTCCCCGACCTCACGGAATCTGTCAACGAAGGCGAATACCTCGTCCCGCGATTGAAGCGGGATCAACGCCGCACCGCAATCGAGGGCCCGATCAAGGTTGCCGGTGGTGAGATCGCACCGCGGTTAACGCAAAAACTGCTCAACGATTTCGGGAATGATCCCGACCAGCTTCCAATCCTCCAGCACGCCCTCATGCGCATGTGGGACAAGTGGGTGGAAAACCGTGGCCCCGACGATTC
>JAPPPH010000346.1 GCA_028817635.1 Verrucomicrobiales bacterium
GATTGGTCTCGAGTCGTGGAATACTTGGCCAAGCGTGACGGTAGGCAGTAAAAAAATTGTAATCCCCGGCGGCAGCGGCTTCATCGGCAGTCACCTTGCCCGGCATTTCGCGGCAAAGGGCGCGGAAGTTGTCATCCTCAGCCGGGGCGAAGAAAAAAACGACGACAACGCGCGCACCGTCTGGTGGGACGGCGCCAACCTCGACACGTGGGCAGAGGAACTCGACGGTGCGGACGTGGTCATCAACCTCGCCGGCCGCACCGTGAACTGCCGTTACGGAAAGAAAAATCGGCAGCAAATTTATGACTCGCGCGAGTTTTCCACGCAGGTCGTCGGTGAGGCCATCGCCCAAGCCAAGCGCCCGCCCGCCGTGTGGTTCAACGCCAGCTCCGCGACCATTTACCGGCACGCGCTCGATCGCCCGATGGACGAGGCCACCGGCGAGGTGGACAAGGTCGAGCCGGGCAAACCGCGGGACAAGTGGGAATTCTCCGTAGACGTCGTGAACCGCTGGGAGGCAGCGTTGTTTGCTGCAGCCACTCCAGACACCCGGCGAATTGCCATGCGGCTGCCGATGGTGTTTGGCCCGGGGCGGGGTGGTGTGTACGAGGCCTTCCGCAACATCGCGCGGCTGGGCCTCGGCGGCACGCAGGGGCCGGGCAACCAGTATGTAAGTTGGCTGCACGTCGATGATTTGTTGCGTATCATCAATTGGTGCATCGAACACGAGACCCTCGAGGGAGCCATCAACATGTGCGCGCCCAACCCGATGCCGAACCGCGAATTCCTCAAGGCCCTGCGCGACGCCTGCGGCGCAAAGCTTGGCCTGCCCGCGGCCAGTTGGATGCTCGAGATCGGTGCCTTCTTCATGCGCACCGAGACCGAGCTACTGCTCAAGAGCCGCCGCGTGGTGCCGGGCACGCTGCTCAAGTCCGGCTTCGAATTCGATCACCCCACCTGGCCCGAGGCCGCCCAAGCCATCGAGGCCAGAAGATAAGAGCGAGGCCAAGCGCTTGGCCAAGCGGTGGAGTCCTTAATAAGGACGCAGATGAACGCAGATTGGCAGGATGAAAATGATCCGTGAAAATCCACGGAACCTGTGTCTCACCCAAGGACGGCTGGGACAGCCGTCCCTACCTGCGCTTGGCCAAGCGCTTGGCTGGGGGGTCAGATTTTCACCTTAAACTGTTCGCCGCGTTTGATGGACTTGGCGAAGCCTGCCATGATTTGTGGAATCTGCTCGAGGTCCTTGAGGCTGACCACCTCGACGGGGGAGTGCATGTAACGGTTGGGCAGGCTGATGAGGCCGCTGGGGATGCCGCCACGTGTCCAGAAGATCGCGTCGGTGTCGGTGCCGCTGGTGGCGGAGATGGCTTCGTGTTGCAGGTTTATCTTGAGCCGTTTGGCCACCTGCTCGATTCGCTTGATGACTTCCGGGTGATTGCAGTTGCCGTGGGTGACGGTGGGGCCTTCGCCGACCTTGATGTCGCCGTGCTGGCGTTTGTCGACGGTGGGATAGTCGGTCGCGTGGGTGACGTCCATCACCAGCGCGACGTCCGGGTGCAGTGAGTAGGCGATTTGCCGTGCGCCAAACAGGCCGACTTCCTCCATGGTATTGGCCACGGCGCAAACCTCGACGTTTAGTTTGGTTTTGCCGGCCTTGAGCAGGCGGATGGTCTCGGCAACGGCCCAGGTGCCGACGCGGTTGTCGAACGCCCGGGCGATCGCGAGGTCGTCGCGGAGGATTTCGAACTGGTCGTTGAGGGTGATGGGGTCGCCGACGCGGATGAGTTTCTCGGCCGCTTTTCGTGAACTCACACCGATGTCGACGAACAGATCCTGTATTTGCGGTGCGCCGCTTTTGTTGTTGTCGCCCTTCATCAGGTGGGGGGCGACGCTGCCGACGACGCCTTTCACCGGGCCTTTGCGGGTGTGGACGGTGAGGCGCTGCGCCTTGGTGATGGCCGGGTTGGTGCCGCCGAGTTTGCGGACGTAGACGTAGCCGTTGTCGTCGATGTAGTTGACTGTCATGCCGATCTCGTCGGCGTGGCCGGCGAGCATGAGCCGCGGGCCGCCGCCCTTGTTGAGTACAGCGACGCAGTTACCGTAGGCGTCGGAGTAGGTTTCGTCGGCGTACTGGCCGACGTAGTCGAGCCACACGCGGAGACCGCGGGATTCGTGGCCGGAGGGGCTGGGAGTGTTGACGAGGGTCTCGAGGAATTGCAGTGAGCGTTTGTTCATGTGCGCCGATTAGGGGGCAGGGTGTACCCGCTTTTCAAGGGCAATTTGATTTTGAAAATTCATTCAATCACGGCTTGCTTTTGGCAGGTGGCTTGCTTTGAATCAGCCGTCCATTTGGCTTTGTGACGATTCATGGCGAAGATTCCCCATAAAATTCAGGAACGCATCAAGGCGGCGTTGCGCCGGTTTAAGCCGTTGCTGAAGGCGGCCCGCGAGCGCGATGCCGGTCGAGCGGACACCGCCACGCTGGCGCTTGACCTGTTGTCGGAGCTGTTCGGATACGATCGTTATTCGGAGATCACTTCGGAGTTGGACAACAGGGAATCGGTTTTTGATTTTTCAATTCAGGCGGCTGGTCAGCCCCGGATGCTTGTCCGTGTGAGCCCGATCGGTTTCGCCCCGGACGACCGCTATCTGTTGGCCACGGCGCAGTACGCGCAGATGAACGCCATCGAGTGGATCATCCTGACCAACGGCATCGGTTGGCAGGTGCATCACGTGGAGGACGTGGGCGTAACCGCTCCCGAGACTCCGGTGGTGTTGGCGTTTGATTTGTTACAGATGCAACCCGGACGGGATGCGCACTTGGGGACGATCCACTTGCTGACCCGCGAGGGGCACGAGAAGGCCGGCCTGAGTCATTTCAAGCTGCGGCTGGAGATGACCAACCGCCATTACCTCGGCGCGATGGTATTGAGCGATGCCGTGGTGGCGTCTGTGCGGCGCGAGTTGCGCAAGCTCAATCCCGACCTGCTGGTGACCGAGGGTGAACTTCGCGAAAACCTGGCCAAGGGCGTGTTGCGGCCGGAGATTGTCCAAAGCAACGAGACTCGGTCGCTGTCTCTTCATTTGCAAAAAGTGAAGGAGGCCGAGCTGGAGGAGCGCCGCAAAGCGGCTGATCCGAACCGGTTTGCCTCGCGCAAGGGGCCAAGGAAAAAAGCGGAATCTACCCGCTGGTCGGCCAAGCCCGGGGCCAAGCGCAAGCGCAAGGCGACCGGGAAATTCAGCAAGACTGCCAACGGAGATTCGGTGCTCAAGATCACGCAAAAGGACGTGATCAAAAAGGTGCTAACACGGACCAACGATTCCCCCACAAAACCGGCCGGCCGCGGCCGTGTGCTTCATTGGGGGAAATAATCCTCCGCTTGGCAAAGCGCGGGAAATCGTCTAGCCTCGGCGTGTTGCTACCATGAACCGTCCAACCCGCGCATTCACATTGATCGAATTGCTGGTGGTCATTGCGATCATCGCCATCCTTGCCGGCCTACTTTTGCCGGCCTTGGCCAAGGCGAAGGCCAAGGGGCAGGAGGTCTATTGCCTGAACCAACTCAAGCAACTCTCACTCGCGGCCAAGCTGTACTCCGGCGACAACAGCGATCGCTACGCGTGGACGTTTTCGCTGATCGGCAACCAGCAGAACCGCCGTTCGTGGTTCAACTACCTTTACGTTTATCAGGAAACCAAGGAAACGCTGCGCTGCCCGAGCAAGCCGTTCAAGACCAAGGAGACGCTCTACGACATCGAGCGGACGACGAACAACTACGCTGCCAACTTCCGGCTTGGCGGCTGCGACTGGCCCGGCACATGGGAGTATCCAGCGCTGAAGGAAAGCTCCGTACGAAGTCCGTCCACTCAGGTTTACAAGACCGACGGCGGCACCCTGCCGGTAAACACCACTGACCCAAAAAAATGTGTGACGCCCCGTTCAAAGGAAAAGCCCGGCTGCTGGATCATTCAGGATCCCGGGAGCTACGTGCCGTGCGGTTGCGGCCTGAATCCCGGCGACCCGAACTGGGGCGGGCCGCACCTGCGCCACAGCGACAAGAGCAATGTCAGCTTCACCGACGGCCACGCGGAGGTACTGCCGTCGTTCAAGTGGTACTGGTCCGGCACACCGTGGCTCGACCCCAAGCGCGGAGGGTAATCAGGTTTACCGGTTCCCGGTTCGCAGTTCTCGGTTTTAAATGAAACCGAGCACCGAGCACCGAGTTTTGCGCTTGAGTGCGACTTGGCCCGGGGGGATTCTGGCGGCGTGAGCGAGGCACGGGAGACGCCGCAAACCATCCGACAACGCAAGGGCCGCGAGCCGATCGCGGCACTGACGGCGTATGATTTTCCCATGGCCAAGCTGCTCGACGCCGCGGGCGTGCCGCTGGTTCTTGTGGGCGATTCGCTCGGGATGGTCGTGCTGGGTTACCCCGATACCACGCACGTGACGCTCGATGAAATGACGCACCACACCGCCGCCGTGGCCCGGGCTAAGCCAAGCGGCCTCGTCGTCGCTGACCTTCCTTATCATTCCTACGAGACACCGGAGCAGGCGGTGGCTTCGGCCAAGCGTCTGGTCGCCGCCGGGGCCGAGGGGGTCAAGGCGGAGGGTGGCCAGGCGATCCTGCCGCAGGTCGAGGCGATCGTCGCCGCCGAGATTCCGTTCCTCGGGCACTTGGGCATGCTGCCGCAGAGTGTCGTCGAGGAGGGCGGTTATCGCATCAAGGGCCGAGACGGCGAACAGCGCGAGGCTCTGCTGGCTGACAGCCAAGCGCTTGGCCAAGCGGGAGCGTTCGGCATCGTGCTCGAGTTGGTGACGCCGGCTGTTGCCGCTGAGATCACCCGCTTGGTTGACATACCGACCATCGGCATCGGTTCCGGTGACGACTGCGATGGGCAGATTTTGGTGATCACCGACCTGCTTGGCACGTCGCCCGACTTTATTCCCAAACACATTCGGCCGGAGGAGTTGCTCCGCGATCGTATGGTTGGCATGATTCGCGGCTGGAAGAATGGCTTGGCCAAGCGCAACCCATGAGTGAATTGACCCACATCGACGCCGAGGGCGAGGCCCGCATGGTCGACGTCTCGGCCAAGCCAGTGCAGGATCGCGAGGCGATGGCTCGGGGCGAGATTCGCCTGGCTGCGGCCACGCTCGACGCGATCGAGAGCGGCGACACGGCCAAGGGCAACGTGCTGGCGACGGCGCGATTGGCCGGCATCATGGCCGCGAAGAAAACCGCCGATCTGATTCCGCTCTGCCACCCGCTGCCGATCACCCACGCTGAGGTGGATTTTGAAATCCCCGCGAGCCGCGACCGCATTGTCATCACCGCCTCGGCTCGCATCTCGGCCAAGACCGGCGTGGAGATGGAAGCGCTCACGGCAGTCTCAACCGCAGCACTGACGATTTACGATATGTGCAAAGCGATCGACAAGGGGATGGTCATCTCCGAAATCAGTGTGACCTCCAAAACCAAGCGTTGAGGGCAACCCGCAAATTGACTCGTAAAATGAATCAACCGGGCTATACTGGGCGACCTGCCTGAGCACGAGTTCCGGCATGCCGT
>JAPPPH010000264.1 GCA_028817635.1 Verrucomicrobiales bacterium
GGTCGATTCCGGGATGGACTTCCGGCGGTGGGCGTTGTTGACTAACCCGCCTTTTGCGCGATCGCGCAGATTCATGTCCCAAAGGAAGAAAGACCGGGTCACACGGCCCCGTAAAACAAAGCAACCGCCGAAGCTGCCCAAGCCGGATCTGATGCCGCAGTGGCTGAAGACCGATCAGGCGTTGGCGGCGGGGGAGCGTTTTTTTCGGCCGGTCGATTGGCTGGCGTTTGCGATCACGACGTTGATCGCGCTTGTCGGGTATTGCCTGACGATCTCGCCGGACCTGACGCTGGAGGACAGCGGTGAGTTGGCGGTGGCCTCGATGTATGCCGGGGTGCCGCATCCGCCGGGTTACCCGGTCTGGACGCTGTACACGTGGCTGTTCACCGAGCTGGTGCCGATCTCGAATATTGCGTTTCGGGTGGCGTTGTCGTCGGCCGTGGCAGCGGCGTTCTCGAGCGGATTGCTCGCGTTGCTGACGAGTCGGGCTTCGTCGCGGATCGTCGAGAGCATCGACTGGTTCAACGGTTTGGACGAGCACTTGGCCAAGCGCTTGGCCGTGGTGAGCGGCTGCGTGGCTGGGTTGATGCTGGCGTTCAGCGGTTTCATGTGGAGCCAAGCGGTGATCGTGGAGGTGTACACGTTGAGCGTGTTGTCGCTAATGGGCGTGCTGTGTTGTCTGTACCGCTGGACGCAGGACACCTCGAGGATGCGCTACCTGTATTGGTCGTTTTTCTGGTTTGGCATTTGCCTGTGCAATCATCAAACGCTGATCGTGGCGGCGATGGGGATCGAGACGGCGATCCTGTTTGCACACCCGCGGCTGGGACGGAATTTCTTTACCGTCAACTCGATCGTGTACGTTGTGGTCCTGTTTTTGATGATCACTGACTCGACGAGCCTGTTCACCGGTAACGTACCGATGCAGATCATGTTTCATTTACTTGGGCTGAGCTTCCTTGTGGTTTCCGGTTTTCTTTGGATGGCAACGATGGCGAAGGGGGGTGGGCAGGTGGCGGCAGATTGGCGCGAGGAACTGCGGGATGGGATGAAGGTGCTGTGGAGCGGGTTGGCTTATGCCGGCGGCGCGGCGTTTTACCTGTTCATGCCGTTGGCCTCGATGACGAATCCTCCGCTCAACTGGGGCTATCCTCGGACGTGGCTTGGCTTCACGCACGCCTTCAGCCGTGGACAATACGCACAGACCAATCCGACAACGTCGTTTGGCAAGTTTATTGACCAGATTGTCATGTATTGGGATGGGGCATTCGACGAGTTCAACTCATCCTTCCTGCTATTGGCGATTCTGCCGTTTGTGTTCATCTACCGGATGCGCAACCGCGAGCGCGGTTGGATGGTCGGATCGTTTGCCATCTACCTGTGCCTGGCGGTGTTGTTGATGATCCTGCTTAACCCGAACAACGACAAACACGGGCAGGACATGACGCGGGTATTTTTTGCAGCGTCGCACGTGATGCTGGCGATGTGGATCGGCTTTGGGGTGTCGTTGTTTGCGGCGCTGGTGGCCAAGCGTTTCGAGCTGGTTCGATTGCCGTTACTCCTGTCACTGGTGGCGGCGGCAGGGATCGCGATGGCAGAGTGGGCGACTGAGCTGGTTCAGACTCAGTTCTTTTTGAACTACTGGACCCGGGGGTTTGTTTTTTGTCTCGTCGTTTTTCTTGCTGCATTAATCTTGGTGCACCGGCCAAGACCGGGTTCGGCAAAGGTGGAGATCCCGCCGCTGCGAATCGTGTTAATTGTATTGGCGCTCATGCCGGCGTGGTCGGTCCTGGCGCATTGGGGTAAAAACGAGCAGCGCGGCCACCTGTTTGGCTACTGGTACGGTCACGACATGTTCACGCCGCCGTATACCGAGGCGGATGGCAGCCCGATCTACCCGGAGATGTCGGAGAACGCCATCCTGTTTGGTGGTACGGATCCCGGCCGGTTTAATCCCACGTACATGATTTTTGCCGAGAGCTTCATCCCGCCGGGCAAGAAGCCAAAGGATCCCGAGTTTGACCGGCGGGACGTGGCGTTGATCACGCAAAACGCGCTGGCCGACAGTACATATCTCGACACTGTCCGGGCGCACTATCAGCGCAGCGAGCAGGATGACTGGAACCCTGCCGATGAGAGTTATCTGCCGTTTGCCTCGGGGGCGAGAAGCAAGTTGTTCGGGCCGAAGATACCGACCGGGCTTTCCGGCGCCATTGATCGTTGGATGGTCGGCATGGGTTCGGACTGGGAGGTGGACCGCCGGACGTGGGAGTCGTATTTCGAGGAGGAACAAATCCTGAAACCAAGCGACTTGGCCAAGCGCTTGGTCGAGTCGCCAAGCGCGGCATCGGCATTCATCGCCTCCAAGCTGCCGGCCGACATTGTTGCGGCATTGAATGGAGCTTCCGAGGAAGTCGCCCGGGAGAACTTGGTCAGGGGCTTCGACGCGCTGCTTGACAGTGGGCCGCTTTGGGATGACGAAGCGTTTAAGTCGGTTGAGTTTTCCCGGACAACGATCACGCTGCAAAAGCAGGTCGATGCACTTCAAAAGAAAATCGAAACGCTTGGCCAAGCGGAGCCGGACCGGGTGGAGGACAACGGGCTTTACGTGCGCTGGAAACACGCCCGGGTGCGGCTCAACCGGCGTGTGCTCGACGAGGTGTTCGCCGGGTTGATCCAACCGGGCAAGGCGGGGCTGTACCCGGATTTGGAGTTGAATTCGCCGACCCAGACCGAGGCGGAGATCGCCTTCGCTCAGTATGTGCAGGAGGCCGAAGCACGGGAGCAGGCCGGGCAGTTGAAGCCGGGGGAGATCGTCAATCGCGATCCCCGCGGCCGGGTTTCCGTGGCCGGCCAAATTTCGGTGATGGAGATCAACGCCAAGCTGGCGAAGATTCTATTCGATAAAAACCCGGACCGGGACTTTTTCATCGAGGTTAGTTATCCGCTGGAATGGATGTACCCGCACCTCATGCCATACGGGATCATTCTCAAGTTGAACCGGGAGGAGGTGCCGGAGATTACCGACGAGATGATGCGCAAGGACCGGCGGTTCTGGGCTCAGTACCAATCGCGACTGACCGGTGACTGGATCACGGACGATACCGGCATCGCGGAGATCGGGCGGTGGGCGCAAAAGACCTACATACGCTGGGATCTCGAGGGCTACACAGGGGCCAGTGCGTTTGTGCGGGATGAGGCGGCGCAAAAGGCGTTCAGCAAACTGCGTACTTCCATCGCCGACATGTATCGGTGGCGTATTGCGAATTACAAACTTGCGATCACCAAGGAGCAGGATACAGCCAAGCGGGCGGAGTTGTTGCTCAAGGAAAAACGGATGACACGCGAGTACCTTTTCGCACTTAAACAGGCGTGGGCATTCTGCCCCTACAGCCCGGAAGTGGTGTCGTACCTCGCGCAGCAATTGGCGCAACTTGGCCTGGATCAGTTTCATCAGGGCGACACGAAGGCTGCGACCGCGCGGCGCGATGAACTGATTCACCTGATGTACACGTTCCAGCAATTTGACCCGGAAAGTCCCCTGTTCATAAGCCTGCGCGAGTTGTTCAAGCGGTTCATGGCCGCCTCGAAATTATTTGATATTCAGGACACGGAATTGTTGTACATGATTGATTCGATCATGCTGGGAGATTCGGCCTTGGCGATGAACCCACCACCGGCACCGGCATCAACATCCGCCGGCCTTGGCTTGAGTAGTCAGGAGATTCAACAGATACAGCAGCAACTACTGGCGCTGCAGCAACGACATAGCGCCAATCCGAACGACCCCAAGGTTACGGTTGAGTTGGCGGCCATCTATTTGCGTCTAAAGCAAAACGACGCTGCGCTCAAGTTGATCGATAACCTGGTAAAACAACCAAGCCTCGGAGTGAGCACCCGCTTCACGGTGGCTTCGGTCTATCGTGCGCTTGGCCAAGCGGCCAAGGCGGATGAGCAGCAGAAACTCGCCTCCGATGCGCTAAAAAAACTCGAGGCAGATGTGGCCGCCGCGCCGGGCAAGTTCGACGATGCGTTACAGCTTGCCTCGACGCATGTTCAGCTTGGCCAAAATCAAAAGGGGGTGGATGTGCTCACCAAGAGCATCAATCAGCCGGAAATCAACATGACCAATCTTTTGATGGCGGCGGAATTCTTCAATCAGTTGGGTGACTCGAAAAATCTCGAGGCCGCGCTGGTGAAACTGACCGAGAAGGTGCCGGATAGTCCCGAGGGCTGGTACGACCTCGCCGGTGTGCAGGCCTCAAACGGGTCGCGGTCGCAGGAGGCGTGGGCCACCTTGGCCAAGGCGCTTGAGCTGGACAAACAACGGCGCGCCACCAACCCGGCGGCGGACAACCTTTATGAACGAGTGCAGGGCGATCCGCGTTTTACGGAAGTGAGGCGCCTACCTGAATTCAAGGCGTGGCAGCCTTAGCGCTTGGCCAAGCGCATGGCATCATGCGTTCAGGTTCTTTCCTCGAAGAAACTTGGAACTGCCTCCTTGGCCAAGGCCTCAGCGCGGGCGAGGATTTCACTCGGCGAATCGTTGTTGAGCGCGAACGTTGCGAGTTCCTGCGCCTTGGCCATCTCGATGCTGCGGATCAGCATTTTTACACGTGGCACCAGCGACGAAACCACACTCAATTCCCCGACACCGAGCCCGATCAACAACGGAACCATGGCAATGTCACTCGCCATTTCGCCACAGACGCCGGTCCAGATGTTCTGCGCTTGGCCGGCGTCCACCGTTGCCTTTATCAGGCGCAGGATTCCCGGATGCGTGGGTTCGTAGAGATGGGCGATTTTCTCGTTCAATCGATCCACGGCCAGCGAGTACTGGATGAGGTCGTTCGTCCCGATGCTGAAAAACTGAACGCGCTTGGCGAGGCTGTCGGCGATCATTGCGGCTGAGGGTGTCTCCACCATCACACCGATCTCGAGGTCATTTGCGAACTCAACCCCTTCGCTCTTGAGTTGCCCGCGGCATTCGTCGAGTAACACATTTGCGGCGTCCAGTTCGTCCATCCCAGACACCATCGGGTACATGATTTTCAGATTGCCGAAGATGCTGGCTCGAAGGATGGCGCGAAGTTGTGTGCGAAACAAATCCTTCTCCTCAAGACAAAGCCGGATCGCGCGCCAGCCGAGGAATGGATTCATCTCCGCTGAAACGTTGACATGCGAGAGCAGCTTGTCGCCCCCAAGGTCGAGAGTGCGAATGATCACCGGTTCGGGTGCGAGTGATTCTGCGACTTTTTTGTAGGCTTGAAACTGCTCCTCTTCGTCCGGGAGATCCGGCCGGTTGATGTACAGGAACTCGGTCCGGAAAAGCCCGACCCCGGTCGCCCCGCTTTTACGGACAGCCTCGACATCGCCGGCCCGTTCAATGTTCGCCGAAAGGATGATGGAGTGACCGTCGAGAGTTGTCGCAGGTTCCGACCGAATTTCGTCGAGGCTCTCCTCGATCGAAGTCTGTCGCTCCACTAATTGGCCGTATTCGAAAAGAGTCTGGTCAGAGGGCGAGATGACGACGAAGCCGTTGAAGCCGTCGAGCAACACTGTTTGACCGGGCTTCAATTTCTCGATCGACTCACCCAGCCCAAGCACGGCCGGGATTTGCATTGAGCGGGCAAGGATCGCCGTGTGGGAGGTGCGACTGCCGACCTCGGTGACGAAACCCAGTACCTTGGCCGGGTCGAGTTGTGCCGTGTCGGACGGGGTAAGGTCGTTCGCCACCACGATGCACGGCTCGGTGAGATCGCTCACGCCGGCCTGTTGTGGTTGGCCCATGAGGTTGCCAAGCACGCGCTGGGTGACATCGCGAATGTCGGCCGCCCGTTCACTCAGGTACGAATCCTCAACGGCACTCAGTGCCGTGGCGTATTTTTCCGAGGCGGTGTAAAAGGCAAACTCCGGCGTTAGGTGTTCTTCACGAACCTGACGGTGAACTTCTTCAAGCAGGGCGGGATCCTCGAGCACCAGCAGGTGGGCATCAAAAATCAGAGACTCTTTGGCACCCAGCTCGTCGCGTAGTTTTTCCTGAACGGCAAGAATCTGAGCGCGCGTCTCGGCCAGCGCGGTCTTTAGCCGGTCTTCCTCGCCGGCTTGGTCTCCCAATTCAAACCCGGCCTTGGCAGGGACGATGCGGCTGCGGTTCAGGACCACGACACGACCCTGCGACACCCCCTGAGAAACGGGAATGCCGCGTAGCATCTCTTCGCCTGTTTTGCGCCTGTCCGGCACGCGCGGGAGGGTAAACGAGCCCTGAACCGGGGGAAAGAACTAAGAAAATGCGAAAATTGCCCTTTTTTTGGGCATTCCAGGGCTTGTTCCGGCCTAGTTTTCAGGGAGAATGGCTTCGGGATTATTCCCCGTTCCATGTCGGAAATCACCCCAACCAAGTCGATCACCCTCCGTGAGGGAGCCGAGCGCTTGGCCAAGCGCTTGGCCAAGGCGGGCTTTCAGGCGTTTTGGGTGGGCGGCTGCGTGCGCGATGCCCAGCTTGGCCAAGCGCCAAAGGACTACGACATCGCCACCGATGCCAAGCCGGACGACATCGAGCGGTTGTTCCGTAAAACCATCCCGGTGGGCAAACAGTTCGGGGTGATCATGGTGTTGGAAGACGGCCACGAATATCAGGTGGCCACCTTCCGGGCGGAGGCTGATTACACCGACGGACGGCGGCCCGGCAGCGTGCGCTTCACCGACGCCCGGGAGGATGCCCTGCGGCGGGACTTCACGGTGAACGGCCTGTTTTTCGACCCGATTGCGGAGGATCTGCACGACTGGGTCGGGGGGCAGGCAGACCTTGAGGCTAGATGCATCCGGACGATCGGTGATCCGGCGGAGCGGTTTGGCGAGGACCGGTTGAGGATGCTTCGTGCCGTGCGCTTTGCCGCGCAGCTTGGTTTTGAAATTGAACCGGCTACGTTTGCCGCCGTGCGCGAACACGCGCCATCCATAGCGGAGGTGAGCGCGGAGCGGATTCGCGATGAGCTGCTGAAAATCTTTCGCCCACCGCACGCCGCTGCCGGACTGGATCTGCTGCGAGAGAGCGGCTTGCTGGGTGAGGTGCTGCCGGAGTTGGCGGCGACGATCGGCTGCGAACAGCCGCCGGAGTTTCACCCGGAGGGGGATGTGTACGCACACATTAGGCTCATGCTCAGCCAGTTACCGGAGGCGGCGGACACCAGCCTGATTTGGTCCGTGCTCATGCACGACATCGCCAAGCCGGTCACGGCCAGCAGCGATGATGACGGCCGCATCCGTTTTTTTGGCCATGAAAAAACCGGGACTGACATGGCGCGCGCCATCCTCAACCGGCTGCGTTTTCCCAATGTGGAGATCGATGCCGTGACCACCTGCGTGCGTTACCACATGCAGTTAAAGGATGCCCGGGAGATGCGGACGGCCACGTTGCGGAAGTTGTTCCTGCGACCTGTGTTCGAGACCGAGCTGGAACTGCACCGGCTCGACTGCCTGTCCTCCTCCGGGCGGCTGGATAATTTTGAATTCCTGCAGGCCAAGTTTAAGGCGTTTCAAAATCAGCCGGAGCTGCAGCAGCCGCTGCTAGACGGCGGCGATCTGATAGCGCTTGGCCAAGCGCCCGGCCCGGGGTTCGGGGCGTTGTTGAAGGAGGCACGCGACCGACAACTGGAGGGCGAACTCACCACGCGCGACCAGGCGCTTGGTTGGCTTGAGGCCAAGGTTCGCGCCGTCACCGAGTAGAGGCTATTTATCTTCCGGGAGCTTGGCCTCGATGCGCGCGAGGATGTCTCGAATCTCGACCAGCACATCGTTGGAAGGCGCGGCCACGGCAGTCGGTTGGTTGGCGGCGGAGGCCTGTTGATCCCGATGCTGAAGCACGACGTCCCTGAACTTTTCTGCGTTGGCCACGCCGGTCAGCGGGAACGGGGTGGAGCCGGCTGTCTCGATCGAGATTTTGCTGATGCCGAGCGAGTCCAAAAATGGCCCACCCATAATTGAGAGGTCGGTGATTTTGTCCAGAGGGATGTTCTGCTGTTTTTTGAAAAGCAGGCCGCTGCGGATGTTGATCGAGCGATCGGTTAACACGCAGGACAAATGGTCGAACTGCTTTTGGTGAAAGAAATAGCCGACCAGCAACCAGACCGGGATTAACGGGATCAGGATGACGGTGCTGAGCATCAAGCCAAGCGCCTGAAGCCACCAATATACGATGACCTTTTTGTCGAACTCCACCTGGGCGATTTGGCCTTGGGCTGTGTATCCGTCAGACATGACAAATCGAATACGTCCGGCCAAGCGTTCAAGTTACGATTGGCTTTTTCCAGATCGGCACCCGCAGTTTCATCTGATCGATGAGGTGCTGGCATGCGTCAAACGCTTCCGCTCGGTGAGCGGCGACAACCTCGACCCAGAGCGACGGCTCGTTTACCGGCACGATACCTGTGCGGTGAACCAAGCGAATTGACTCGATGGGCCAGCGCTGTTCGATCTCAGTGAAGATTAACTCGAATTGCCGCTTGGCCATGTCATCGAACGATTCGTAGTCGATGCTGGTGATGGTGGCTTCGTTTTCGCGACCCCGCACCACGCCGGAAAACGTGACCACCGCGCCCATGCCATCGCTGATCGATCTCGCCTTGGCCAAGGCGGCTTCGTCGATGGGATCGGGGGAGAGGGTCAATTTAGTTTTCATCAGCCACCTTGCACGGGAGGAAAGAGCGAAACCTCATCGCCGTCACTCAAAACAAAATCGTCATCCTGATAATCCAAACCGACCGCCTTGAGCGTGCTGTTCCGGGCCTCAGCTAGCTTGGGGAATTGCTTGCAAACCAGATCATGCAACTGCCCAAGCGTGCTGCCGGCTTCGGCTTCAATCGCAGTCTCCCGGCAACCCGTGACATCCGCAAAGTACGACCAAAAACGAACAGTCAGTTTGATATGGGGCTTCGATTGCATCACTGAAAACGGCTCACTGAAAACGGCTCACTGCTCACATTCAACACTCCGATGAACGGGAGGTTACGGTGTTGCTCGGCGTGGTCGAGGCCGTAGCCGACGACGAATTCGTTGGGGATCTCGAAGCCGACGTAGTCGGCGGGGATGTCGTATTCGCGCCGGGCTTTTTTGGAGAGCAGGACGCAGGTGCTGATTTTTCGGGGCTGCATGGACTCCAGTTTTCCGATCACAGCGCGGAGGGTTTTGCCGGTGTCGAGGATGTCATCGACGAGCAGCACGTCGCGGTCGCGGACGTCGAGCCGGAGTTCCTTGGTGAATACCAGTTCGGCCGACTCGGTGCCGTCGCGGTAACTGGAGACGCCGATGAAGTCGAGCCGCAGTGGTAGGTCGATTTTACGGACGAGATCGGCCAGAAACATGAGGGTGCCGGTGAGCAGCCCGACGACAACGAGGTCGCTGTCCCTGAAATCCCCCTGAATCTGCTCCGCCAATCCGGTGACGCGCTCCCGGATCTCCGTTTCGGAAACCAGCTCGCGGGCGATGGCATCGCTTGGGCTTGGCATGGGGAGAGGTCAGATGTGGCGCGAGTCGTCCTCGTTTTTCTCGGTGTAACCGCTGTCCTGCCGCTGGAAGTTGACCTCGTTTTTCTTTACATAAGCCTCGAAGACATCGTCGGCGCTCATGCCAAGCGTCTGCGCGAGGCTGATGAGGAAGTGGAACAGGTCGACTACCTCGACCCGGGCATTTTGTTCGTCGAGCTTTTGATATTTGGCCCACCATTTCCACGGCACACTGTCGGTGAGTTCAGCCAGTTCCTGCGACATGGCGCGGCAGTAATTGAGCACCCACTCGGTTTTTTGTTCGTCGTTGAATTCGTCGGTGCGCACGCCGATCCGTTCGTTCAGCGCCTTTTGCATCCGAAAGAGTTCCCGTAGTTGATCCGGTTGATCCATGCACCGAATGTCCGCGCTTGGCCGCTTCGGAATCAAGGTTTTTTACTCAGGCGCGCAAAAACCCCAGTAGAACAGTGGAATTGTCTTGAAGAAACAGGCATTCAAACGGACGCTGTTGGCGTTCAAGAGATGCAAACTACACGCCATATTCGTAACTTCGGCCGCTCGGGAGGGGTATGATTAACAAGGTGGGTACATCTCGACTTTTCCTCCGAATCACAACGATTTTGGGTCTGCTGACGGCTGCGCTTGGCCAAGCGCAGGCGGCGACGTTGAAGGAGGCGCGGGAGTTCCACGCGATCGGCGAGTACGCCAAGGCCATCGAGGCTTGTGAAAAGGCGATCGAGGCCAAGGAGTACGACGCCGGCTGGCGGCTCCTGTTGCTGCGGGCACGCCTGGCCACCGGCCAGTTTGCCGAGGCCAAGACATTCTCCGAGAAACTACTTCAGGACTACCGCTATCGGTACAACGCCGAGGCGCTTTGGCTGTTCCATCTCGTTTTCGAGGCCAATGGTGAGACGGAACAGGCCAAGCAGATGCTGCAGATCATCATGCAATTCCTCGATGGCCAACGGGGGGTGAGCGATGAGAACACGATCGTTTTCATCGGGCGTGCGTTGTTCAAGGCCGGCTCGGCTGATCCCAAGCAAATCAAGGAGAATCTGTATGACCGAGTCCTGAAGTCCGATCCCAACAACCGCGAGGCGTTGCTGGCGATCGGCGAACTGGCCCTGGCCAAGCGCGACTTCAAGTTGGCGGGGCAAACATTTACGAGGGCGATAGGGGTTTACCCGGAGGATGCAGATCTGCTGTACGGCTTGGCCAAGGCGTATGCCGAGAGTGATCCGTCGCAGATGGAGGAGCCGTTGCACACGGCGATGTTCTCAAACCCCGATCACATTCCGTCACTGCTGTTGCAGGCGCACAATCAGGCGGACGCCGAGCAGTTCGAAGCTGCCAACGGCATCCTCAAGGCGATCTTCAAGATCAATCCACATCACTCTGAAAGTTGGGCGTTGCAGGCCGCCATTCATACCGTCCAAAACAAAACCGAGGAGGCCAAGGCGGCTCGGGAGAGTGGCCTGAAATTCTGGAAAACCAACCCTCTGGTGGATCATGAGATTGGCAAAAAACTTTCGTCCAAATACCTGTTCAAGGAGGGGGCGTTTCATCAGCGCCTTGCCTTGGGTTTTGACAAGGATTACGTGGTGGCGAAGACCCAGTTGGCGCAGGACCTCCTGCGGCTTGGGCAGGACGAGGAAGGCTGGAAGCTGGCCGAAGAGGCGCACGAGGCGGATGGCTACGACGTCACGACATACAACCTGCTGACGCTGTATGACACGTTGAAGAACTATGTGACGATCGAGCGCAATGGCTTTCTGCTGCGGATGACTGCCGAGGAGGCGGCGTTGTACGGCGACGAAGCGATCGATCTGCTGACCGAGGCGCGCGATCTGTTTTCCAAAAAATACGACACCCAAATCGAGGATCCGGTGATCGTGGAAATTTTCCCGGAGAAAAAGGACTTCGCCGTCCGGACGTTTGGCATCCCCGGGGGGGACGGTTACATGGGCGTGTGCTTTGGCAAGGTGATCACGGCAAACAGCCCCAAATCCCTTATCGGGTTTCAGCAAAACTGGCAGTCGCTCCTCTGGCATGAGTACTGCCACGTCATCACACTGCAAAAAACTAACAACCGCATGCCGCGCTGGCTCAGCGAGGGCATCTCCGTTTACGAGGAGCGCCTCCGGCACAGTTCGTGGGGCGAGCAGATGTCGCCGGAGTACCGTGACTTTATCCTCGGCGGCGAGATGACGCCGGTTGAGCGATTGAGCATGGCGTTTCTCGTGCCCAAGAGTCCGGCGCACATTCAGTTCGCCTACTACCAATCGTCACTCGTGGTGGAGTATCTCGTGAAAAATTATGGCGAGGAGTGCATCAGCAAGATTTTGAAGGATCTCGGCGAGGGAGTGTTCATCAACATTGCCATCGAGAATCACGCCACCAAGCTCGATGAATTGCAGGAGGCATTCACGGAGTTTGCCACGGCCAAGGCGGAGGCCTTCGCGGCGGAGGCGGACCTTGCCCGCCCGAACCCGCTTGAGGTCAATCCGATCGACAAAAACGCCATCGTCGATTGGCTCGAGGACAACCCGAACAACATCTGGGCGTTGAACACCACCTGCGCAAACCTCATCGCGGAGGAGAAATTTGCAGAGGCGATCCCGCTGCTCGAACGCTCCATTCGGTTGCATCCCCGGCAGCGCGGCGGCAACTCCCCGTACGGCATGTTGAGCTTGGCCTTCCGTGAGCTTGGCCAAGCGGACGAGGAATTGGCCGTGCTGGAAAGCTGGGCGACCATCGAGGACTCCGCGACCAAGCTATACGAGCGGTTGATGGAAATTCACGCGGAGCGAAAGGCCTGGCCGGAGGTTGATCGCTTGGCCAAGCGCTTCTTTTCGGCCAACCCGCTCTCGCCAATCTCGCACCGGTTCATGGCGCTCACCGCGCAGCAGACCGGCAACACTGCGGCCACCGTTCGACCATTGAAACGGTTGTTGCTGCTGAATCCGCCGGATCCGGTGGATTTGCATTTCCGCCTGGCCACTGCGCTGGTGGATCGTTCGCCGGACGAGGCCAAGCGCCACGTGTTGCAGGCGCTGGAGGACGCGCCGCGGTTCCGTGACGCGCAGAAGCTGCTCGCCCGCTTGGCCAATCCCAAGCCGGAGCCCAAGCCGGATACACCTCCGGCCTCCGAGCCAAAACCGGAACCCAAAGAGGAGGCCAAGGGCGAATGAGTGTTGGCCGGCAGACTTCCCGCCGATTGGGCCGAGGCCTGATTTTCGCCGTGCTGCTTACGATGACCCTTGTTGGCTGGAGCCAGCGTCCGTGGTCGCGGGGCGAGGTGGAATTCCGCGGGGGCGTGCCGGAGTGGGAGAGGGATGAAGAGATGCCAAATGATCAGTTTACCTTTGCTCGCATCCAGTACGATTCGTGGGGCGGCCAAGGATGGCGTGGTCGCGGCAAGTGGTCGGTGGATTATCCCGAGAGCGATCTCAACATGTCGTTTCGGCTGCAACAGCTCACCGCGCTGAAAGTTGACCCGGAAGGGACGGTGCTAAACCTCACCGAGGATCGACTATTCGAGTACCCGTTTATCTACATCATCGAGCCGGGCGAGCTATATTTCAGTAAGGACGAGGTCAAGACGCTGCGGAAATATCTGCTGACTGGGGGCTTTTTGATGGTCGACGATTTTTGGGGGGAGAACGAGTGGGCCAACTTCGCGCGCGAGATGAAGCGGGTGTTTCCATCGCGCGAGATCGTGGAGTTGCCGATCGAGCACGAAATTTTTCAATGCGTTTTTCCGTTAGAGGAAAAACCGCAGGTGCCCAATCCGCGCACCGCCGTTGAGGGCGCACCGCACGGCATCACGTGGGAACGCTGGGACGCCCAGACGCCGCACTACCGCGGCATCTACGATGACGAAGGCCGATTGATGGTGGTCATCTGCCACAATACCGACCTTGGCGACGGCTGGGAGGAGGAGAGCCGTGCCGGCCAGTGGTACTTTAAGGAATTTTCCGAGCCCAAGGCTTACCCCATGGGGATCAACATTATTTTCTACTCAATGACGCACTAACATGGACACTGACACCACAGACAACACACACGAACAGGATCGGCAGGCGGTCGAACAGATTTCCGCCGGCCGCGAAAAAATTGAACAGGAACTGGGCCGGGTCATCATCGGGCAAAAGGACGCGGTCGAGGAGATCCTCATCACCCTGTTCGCTGGGGGCAACTGTCTGATCACCGGTGTGCCGGGGTTGGCCAAGACCTTGATGGTGCGTGCCATCGCCGGGATTTTTGATCTCGAGTTTCATCGTATCCAGTTCACCCCCGACCTGATGCCAGCGGACATCACCGGTACCGAGATTTTGATCGACGGTGAGAATGGCCGGGAGCTGCAATTCGTCAAGGGGCCGGTGTTTACCAACGTGCTCCTCGCGGACGAAATCAACCGCACACCGCCGAAGACACAGGCCGCGTTGCTTGAGGCGATGCAGGAAAAACAGGTATCGGTCGGTGGCTCAAGCCGTGACCTGCCCAAGCCGTTTTTCGTCTTGGCCACACAGAACCCGATCGAAATGGAGGGCACCTATCCGTTGCCCGAGGCACAGCTCGACCGCTTTTTGTTGAATGTGTTCATCGACTACCTGCCGGAGGAGGACGAGGTAAAGGTCGTCAGCGAGACAACCAGTCGCACCGACACGCAGACCAGTCCCGTGTTCAAGGCAGAGGACGTGCTGCGAATCCAAAGCGTCGTTCGCAAGGTGCCGGTGGCCGATTCGGTGGTGCGTTATGCCGTGAGGCTTGCGGCGAGTTCACGCCCGGGTCAGCCAAACACGCCGGACTTCGTCAATGAGTGGATCAACTGGGGCGCCGGTTTGCGCGCCGGGCAGGCATTGGTTCTCGGTGCCAAGGCCCGTGCGCTGCTGCAGGGGCGCTCGCACGTCACGCCCGACGACGTCAAGGCTCTGGCGGTGCCGGTGCTGCGCCATCGTATCCTGCCCAACTTTAAGGCCGAGGCCGAGGGAGTCGATGCCGATCAGGTGATCAGAAAGCTGGTTGAGACCGTCCCCGTACCGTGAGCCGACTGCAGACAGCGCACCGTTTTCTGGATCCGAAGGCATTGATGGAAATCAAGAGCCTGTCGCTCCGGGCGCGGGCTGTTGTTGAGGGCTTCATGAGCGGTCTGCATCGCAGTCCGCGCACCGGTTTTTCCACTGAGTTCACCGAGTATCGCCAATATTCGCAGGGCGATGACGTCCGATTTTTGGATTGGAAAGTGATGGCCCGCACCGATCGCGAGTTCATTAAGAAGTTTGAGGACGAGACCAACCTGCGCTGTACGTTTATGGTCGATTTCTCCCGGTCGATGGAGTTCGGCGGGGACGAGGCCGGTGTGAAGAAAAGCGACTACGGCCGAACCATCGCCGCGTCGCTTGCCTGGTTTTTGATTCAGCAACGCGATGCCGTCGGGTTGGCGACGTTTGATCGCGACGTCCGGGAATTCATTCCACCGCGTTACCGGCAGGATCAACTCAAGACGATTCTTGGCCGGCTTGAGACCCAACCGGCAGGGCAGGCGACGGACTTGTGTCAGGCGCTCGACAAACTGGCGTCGCTCGTGGGCAAGCGCGGGATGATCGTGTTGGTGTCCGATTTTCTCACGCCGATCGACGAGCTGGAGCGTAGCCTCAACCTGTTCACTGCAGCCGGGCACGATGTGCGCGCCATTCAAGTGCTGCATCCGCGCGAACTGGATTTTGCTTTTGAGGACGCGGCTATTTTTGAGGACATGGAGAGCGGCCAAAACCTGATCCTCGATCCCGGGTTGGCGCGTGAGGCGTACCTCGAGAAAATCAAGGCACACAACGACGCGCTCGATGGTGTCTTCAGCGCGCAGGGCATCACCTCGTTTCGCGTCAGCACGACGGAGCCGATGGAATTGGTGCTGCTGAAGTTCCTGCAAGAGCAGCCTGCACGGGCAGTAGCGCGTCAACGACGGTCGCCGGGGAGGAGCGCCGCATGAGTTTCCTGACGCCACTCTACCTGATTGGTGCGCTTGGACTGGCCATCCCGGTGATCCTCCACCTGTTGCACGACCGCCCAAAAAATAAACAGGCGTTTGGCAGCCTGATGTTTCTCGATAAAACCAAGCCGCCGGTTGATCGCAAACGGCGCCCAACTCATCTTCTGTTGCTGCTGCTGCGCTGCCTTGCATTGCTGCTGCTGGCATTCGTTTTTGCGCGACCGTTTGTTCTGGTGGACGACCCTGCTGCGGCCGGCAAACGCGATCGCCAGTGGTTGACGGTATTGCTCGACAGTAGCGCCAGCATGCAGCGCGCGGATCTTTGGCAACAGGCCAAGGCCAAGGTGGAGACGGCGCTTGGCCAACTGGGGCAGGGGGATCATTTCACCCTCTACACATACGGCGACACGGCGCGGTCTCTCGTGGATATCGAAACCTGGCAGGATGGCGCGTCGAGGGACGAGGTGACACAGCAACTCGAGCGCTTGGCCAAGCCGGGCTTCGGGGGCAGCGACCTTGGCCAAGCGCTGGTGATTGCCGGCGAGGCGATTCAGGAAAAACAGGCCGAGCCGGATGAACAGCCCCTGGCCAAGCGCGAGATTCTCGTGATCAGTGATTTGCAGAAAGGCTCTCAACTCGGGGAGGTGCAGGGCTACGAGTGGCCGACCGGGATCAAGGTGTCGCTTGAGCAGATCGGCGAGGATGACCAGGGCAACTGCGGCATGGAACAGGTTGCAGCGAGGACGCTTTGGGCGGCGACCGAGTCGGTGCCGTCCTTCCGGATCAGCAACTCGCCCAACTCCTCGACGGACGAGTTCGAGTTTGTTGCACGGGCAGCCACCGGCGATCCACTGAGTCAAAAGGTGCATGTTCCGCCGGGGCGCAGTCGTGTGATTGAGATGCCGGCCGAATGGCTTGGGCAGACCATTCAGCAGTTGGCCATTCGCGGGGATGCCGCTGAGTTCGACAACACGTTTCACTTTTCCCAGAATCGGCAGCAGACGGTGCGCATCGTTTATCTCGGAGAAGACAAGCCGAACGATGCCGAGGGATCGTTGTTTTACCTGGCGAGTGCGTTTCAAAAAACGAGTGCGTTGGACTTCGATGTTCAGGCCGTCAGCGGGCAATCGACTGCCCCCCTGCCGGGGGCAGATCTCTTCGTGGTCGATGGCACGGTTTCGGATGGCTTGGCCACCGCACTCGATAAGGCGGTTCGCGGCGGCGCGACTGCACTGGCGATCGTTCAATCGGAAAAACAGACCGACAACCTGAAGCTCTGGCTAGAAGCTCCGGATTTGCTCATTCAGGATGTGAAGTCGAGGGAATACGGCCTGCTGCAATCCCTCAAGCTCGATCACCCGGTGTTGTCTGTTTTCCGGGACTCACGGTATAGCGATTTCACCAACCTGCATTTTTGGAACTACCGCGAACTGCAAAGTTTGCCAAGCGAGGGCGTCGAGGTGTTGGCGCGGTTTGACACCGGGCCACCCGCATGGCTACTCGTCCCGCGTGACGAGGGGCGCCTGATGGTGATGACTGCCGGGTGGAGGCCGTCCGACAGTCAACTCGCTCTTTCCACCAAGTTTATCCCGCTACTGTATTCCATCCTACAGCCGGTGCTTGAGGCAAAGACGCAGTCGCACCAGTTCCATGTCGGGAGCCGGATCGATGTGACGAAATTCAACAACGGCGACGTGAGCGGCAGCGTGTCGATCGTGTCATCCGGCGAGGGGGCGACTCCGATCGAGATCGAGGATATTTTCCTGCCGACTGAGCCGGGGTTGTACACCGCCAGCGGCGCCGGTTGGTCGGAGAGCTTTGCGGTAAACCTGCTCCCGGCCGAGAGCCGGACGGAGCCGATCTCCATGGATCAATTTCAAAAGCTCGGCTTGCCGATGGATGAGGCGGTGGCCTCGCCAGGGCAGCTCGCCGCCGATGCCGCCGATGCTGAAAAGACTGAGGCGAACCGCCGGGAATACTGGCAATGGGCCTTGGCGGCTGTGCTTTTGTTTGTCACTCTCGAAACCGCGCTGGCCGCCCGGGGAAGTCGGTCCGCTGAACCGATCATGACATCATGAACGAACCAAAAACACTTCAGGAACACCTCACGTTTTACCGGCAACAACATCGTCGGCAGAAACTTTACTCCGGCTTGGCCGTTTGTTGGGCGATTTGCGCTGTGGCAGTCATCGCATTGCTGCTGCTTGGCCAAGCGCCCGAGTTTGCCTGGCCGGTGGTTGGGGTGGCCGCTGCGGTGTTGGCCACGCTGGTGTAGATCAAGGTGTGGATGGTCGACTGGCTGACGCTGAGCGACATCGTCCGGATGATCGAACAGCATCATCCCGGCCTCAACAAGTTGCTGGAGACGGCTTCCGAGCAATTGGAGAAAAATGATCCCGAGAAACTGGATTTCATGCAGCAGCGTGTTTTGGCAGAGGCATTGCAGGCCAGTCACGATCAGGGCTGGGAGATGAAGTCCAACGGCCGCTTGGCCTTGGCGCATGTTTTCCACGGGGCCGCACTTACTGTGTTTCTGGTGGCGTTTTGGCAGTTTTCAGGAAACGGCACGTCGACGGACCGTTCCGGGTTGGGCTTGGCCAAGGGCAAGGTGACCGTGGAGCCGGGCAATGTCGATGTGGAGCGTGGCTCAAGCCTGATCATCTCCGCGGCATTCTCTGAATTTAAGTCCAAAGTCGAGCTGGTCGTGCAGGAGCCGGGTCAGCCCAAACGCTGGATTACCATGGCGCAGAGCCTCGACGATCCCACTTACAGCTATCGCTTGGCCAACGTCCAGTCGAATGCCCTGTACAATGTGGTATTCGACGGTCGCGAAAGTGATTTTTACCGGATGATGGTTTTCGAGTATCCCGCCCTGACGGAGTCGCAGGCCAAACTCGATTATCCGGATTTCACCGGTCGCGAGGACAAGACGATCAAAAATACGCGTCGCCTTACCGCGGTCGAGGGTACCGGGTTGACGTTCGATTTTCAGTTCAACAAACCGCTCAAGTCGGCGGTCCTCAAAGCCCGCGATGGCGAGGGGGAAGACATAGAGCTCAAGCCGCTCGAGGAAAACAGCCCGGGCTATTCGTTCGCACAGGAATTCAGCTCTCCGGGTGAGTTTCGCTACGAACTGCACCTCGAGGATCTGGAGGGCCGGGTGAATCAATTCCCGTCCAAGTACGTATTCAACGTACTCGAGAATCTTGCGCCGGCTTTGAAATTCAAGTCACCCACCGGCGACACCGAGGTGACGGCCATTGAGGAATTGCGCCTGCAGGGTGAGGCCCGCGATGACTTCGGGTTGGAGGCGGTTGGTATCGGATTCCAGTTGGCCGGCGAACAGCCGCACCACATTGCACTGCAGACCGACGGCGCAGCCACCAATCGTCTGGACGTGGCCCACGTCATCCGGTTGGAGGATCTCGATGTAGAGGTGGGGCAGGTTGTCAGCTATTTCCTCTGGGCGGATGATCGCGACCAAAGCGGGGAACTGCGCCGCAGCTTTAGCGATCTGTTTTTCGCCACCGTCCGTCCGTTCGATGAGATTTTCCGCCAGAACCGATCCGCCACCGAGGGCATGCGTCAACAACAGGAGCAGCAGCAGGGCGAAGGTGGCGAGGGCGGCGAACAGCAGCAGTCCATCAGTCGGTTGCTCGACAACCAAAAGGAGGTCATCAGCGCCACGTGGAATCTGCGCCGCCGTCTGGAAAATGACGAGTCGCTGACCGAGGACATCCAGACCGTCCTCGATTCGCAGGGTGAGTTGATGAACCTGCTGGAGCAGGCCTCGTCGATGCTGCAGGACACCGAGTCCGGCGGGCAGGCGTATCAGGCCAACGAGGCCATGCAGGCGGCGGCCGAGGATTTGTCCGAGGCATTGGATGCTGAGGCGGCCGAGGAGATCGCCCGTGCGTTGTCCGATGCCATACTCAACGAACAGACCGCGCTGCAGCATTTGCAGAAACTTCGCGAGAACGAATTTCAGGTCTCACGCCAGCAGGCACGGCAGCAGCAACAGCAACAAGGTCGGGGCAACAGTAATCGTTCACAGCGTCAGCTCGACCAGCTCAACATGCAGGACACGGAAAACAACTATGAGTTGGAGAGCAAAGCCGAGCGGCAACAACAGCAGGCACAGCAACAGGGCGAACGTGCCGAGCAATTGCAGACGCTCAACCGCCTCAAGGAACTTTCCCGCCGTCAATCCGACCTGAACGAGCGCTTGCAGGAATTGCAGATCGCGCTGCTGGATGCTGAGGACGAGGAAGAGCGGGAGCGTATCGAGCGCGAACTGAAGCGTTTGCAAGAGGAACAACGCGACCTGATCGACAACCTCGACGAAGTCCAGCAGCGGATGGAGCAAAATCAGGACGACGAACTCGCTGATGCGCAGGAGCAACTGGAACAGGCCCGCGATCAGATGGAGGAAACCGCCAGTAACCTCGAGCAGCAAAACCTCTCGCAGGCAGCGAACTCCGGTTCCCGCGCCAGTCGCAACCTCGATGAGGTCGAGGAGGATTACAAGGAACAGACTGCCAACGAGTTTGCCGAGGCGATGCGTGAAATGCGGCAGGACGCTCGCGAACTCGACGCCACCCAAAACGAACTAAACAAGGCCATCGAAGAGGATCGCCAAAGTTCCTTCCGCTCCCTGAGCGACGAGGGCAACCTCAAGGACGCGCTCGACATGGCCGAGCAACAGAAGAATCAGCTCGAAGATTTGCTGCAGCAGATGGAGCAGGTCTCCCGGGAGGCGGAGGACTCCGAAAAGCTGTTGTCCAACGAACTTGAGGACGGCATCCGTCGTGCCCGGCAGGAAAACATGGAGCAATCACTCGACCAGTTGTCGTTGTTGATGCGCAACAACCTGCCGGAAGAGACCGGTGACATTCAGCGGGACTTGACAGAAAATATCTCCGAGCTGCGCGACACGGTCGAGGAG
>JAPPPH010000272.1 GCA_028817635.1 Verrucomicrobiales bacterium
CAGGAGGTTGAGCCTAGTACGGGAAATGCCCAAGTCAAGCAACATATCAACATATCAAGATATGTTGATATGTGCTGATTCCCTAAAGAAAAACGCCGTTTCCGGCGCTTTTTTCTTCAATCTCCCTGTTTGGCCTAGCGTTGGGCGATTTTTATCGGAACCATACGGAGGGTGAAATCGAGCGCATTTTCCAGTTCGCCGCTGATGGAGTCCAACTGCTGCTGGTAGGGTTGAGTCATCCACTCGTTCAAAACCTTGTCGGAAATCAGGCTGGCCACCTGCTGGTCGCTGTGGGCGGCGGTCGCGATCCATTCCCCGATTGGCAAGCCTGCTCGCTCCTCCGGCGTCGGAACACTCGGTGTCAGGGCGAAAAGCAGGGCCAAGCCGGCCACTCCCCCGGCCAAGGCCAAGCGTGCCCAGTTGAAAATCACCCATTTCGGCTGGGCCTTGCGCTGGGCCTCCTCCCGGACGGCAGCCATGATGCGCCGGTGCAAAAACGGAGGGAAATCCTCACTCTGCCCGGCCTCCTCCCGGAGACGATTCTCGACGCTTGGCCAAGCGCTTGGTTGTTCCTCATTGGGTTGCATGTCAGTCCTGTGTTTCTTTGGGCAACTCATCCGCCAATTTGTTCCGGGCCCGGTGCAAAAGCACCTTCACTGAGCCCGCGCTTCTATCCATTACACGCGCGGTCTGTTCAAGGTTTCGGTCTTCACCATAAAAAAACCACAACGCATCGTATTGGGCATCAGTCAGGAGTCGCCGGGCCTTGGCCCATAATTGCTCGGCCTGCTCCGCTGCGAGCATTTCGGTGTCCGGAGTCTCCTCCACCACCCGGTCTGCATCCTCGGAATCGAACGGGCGTTGACGGCGAAAGTGGTTGATCGCCTGCCGGTTGGCGATGGTGTAAATCCAGGTTGAAAAGGCATACTTCGGGTTGAACCGATGCAGCTTGCGATAAGCGATTACAAACGTGGTCTGGAGCAGATCCTGCGACAGGTGGTGGTCGCCGGTTTTCTTAAGCAGAAAATGAAACAACTGGCCCTCAAAGCGAAAGACCAGTTGCTCGAAAGACTCCATGCACCCCCCCTGTGCTAACTGTACCAGTTCGCGCTCCTCGGCAATCGCCTCGGCACGACTTGTATTGGCTGGAGTTTCGACCTCCCGCGACTGCCCGGTTTGCCCCGTTGCAGCCGCCGTTATCACTGGAATGGCAGCACCGCGAATCACTCGCTCTTGTCTTTGTCCTTATCGATAAGGTCGATGTCGAAATCAACATCCAGATCCTCCAGGGCCGGGTCAACCGCTTCGAGAATCTTCTCAACCGCCATCTTGAAATCGACCGTGATGGTCGATTCCTTGCGTGAAACTTTCAGCGCCTTGAGCAGGTCCTTTAATTCTGGGTTGTCCTCCTGTCCTAATGCCGCAAAACCGATCAAGCCATTGACCATGTTGTGCATATGCTCGGCGGTCTCGACACTTTGCGCGACGACTTGGAGGGACATCACCAAATCATCCCCTGACTCCCCGACTACCATCATCGCTTCGCGCGCCATGTCGTTGACGGTCGGATCCTCGATGACATCCTCGAGTCCGTCGAGATCCGCGTAGCCCATCATAAACGGAGCCTTGGCTTTTTCCGAAATCTCACCGATCGGGCCGGGCAGTTTTTTGGCTGCGCCCTTCCCGTTCACCAGATTGATGCCATCGCGCGCCAACTCGCGACTGGGGGCGATGACCGCTGTCGACGTGTTCACAAAACTGATGTAGCCGCGCTCGCCGTCCACCTTTCCGACGCTGTGGATCGTATGATCCTTATATTCAGTCGGCCGGTAGTCCTCCTCCAGCTTGATGAACGAGAGCACCTTTTTGGTTTCGGCTGCGTGCTTCAGCACAATCAAGCCGTTCTCCTCCTCGCCATTCCCGGACATGGTCATGCTCTTTAGCGCGGTGAAAGGGTCAAAGCCGATGATTTCCTTCATAGCATCGATGCGTTCCTCACCCTCTTCCTCACGTGCTTGCTTAATCACGGTTGAGCCGAGTTTGGAGTTGCGGATCGCATCAAAATCCAAATGCATTACAAACTTCGAGTCCTTGGCCACGTTTGCCTTATCCAACTTGGCCGCCTGCCCCGGGGGCGATAGCAGCGCCAGCCCCATCATCATGAATACTGTCTTTTTCATTCTTAAATTAAGTCGTCGCAGGAACGATTAGTTGCTGAGATATACACGCCTGATTCCGGTCAGGTTACGTGGTTTTTCAAAAATCTATTCGCGCACGACCTGAATGAAGCCGGCATCGCCCACCGGCTGCAAATACAGTGTCGCGGTCTTGCCGTTTCCGGTTAACCGGCTGGCGCTGAGCGGGCCATCCGGAGTCGTGGCAAACTGAACCGCCTCGGCATCCCCGCCGCCCAGTTTGTCGCGAACCATCACGGTGTATTTCATGCCGGAGATAGTCTTAAACGACAGCGCCACGCGATCGCCCGCACCGGTCTGAATCACACTGGTCGCAACCGAGTAGCCGAGGTTCGGGAACGCGACACTTACCGATCCGGAGCCATCGTAGCTTGTGTCGTACGACTTGAGCGCGGACCGGGCCGGCCCCCGCACCACCCGGCCGTCCACGTCGAACTGCGAACCGTGCGCCCGGCAGTACAACCCCTTGCCCTTCTTGAATGGGTCCACCGCCACGCCGCGATGAGTGCACTTGGCCGATACAGCGTAAAACTGGTTGCCCGGCATTCGCGTCACCACGATCTGGTTGCTCGCGCTCGGGATGCCAGCCACGTTCAGGCGAACCGACCCGTACGAGTTTTTCAACTGGGGAAACTCGTCAAAACTCATGCGGTACACGGCAGTCTCACCGGCATGAATGTCGGCCAGCAGCCATCGCATCGGACCTAACCCGCACATGCCGGCACAGACCGCCCCATAGGACAGTGTCCGCAGCACATCGCGTCGTTGGAATGTTGGATTGGTTTTCATTGTCAAAGCAAGCACTTGGCAAAGTACAACCCAGCACTTGGCCAAGCGGAATAAAAATCGAGCCCAAACCCCGATTTTGTCATTTGACACTACCGCTAAATTCGGGCCAGGTTCCGACAGCCTTTTACGCAATCCAGCATGGCCAACCCACCCGAACTTATCGAGAAAATTGAGTCGCATCTTCGCGAGAACCTCACCCCGTACCGCTGCGAACACGTCCTCTCGGTGCGTGACCAGGCGGTGAGTCTGGCCATGCAGCACGGTATCAACGAGGATCAGGCAGAGCTGGCCGCCCTGCTCCACGATTGCCTCAAGGAACTTTCCAACAACGAACTGCTCCAGTACGCCGACGAGCACGGGCTGGAAATCGATGAGCACGAGCGAAAAAATCTCAGCCTGCTTCACGGCAAAGTCGCACCGTATTTTGCCCGGAGCGAGTTCGGCGTGGAAGATGAGGTCGTGTTCGACGCCATGCGCAAGCATACCACCGGTGCAGTCGAGATGGGCCCGGTCGACACCTTGCTTTTCGTCGCCGACTTTTGCGAACCGCTCCGGCCGCACGCCGAGGCTCTAACCGTACGCACCCTTGCCGAGCGCGATCTCGAGATTGCCGCGCTCGAGGTTGTCCAATGCAAGATCCGCAAGAGCCTCTCCAAGCATCGCGCCATTCATCCCGACTCATTCCATGCCTACAACGCCATGGTGGAAAAACGCACCGGGGGCAGCCGCGGTTAACACTCATCGCCCTTGAAACTTTGCGACCTCAATCCCGGGCCGGGCATCGGCGCCAGCGCTTGGCACGTCGAGATCGACGGGTGCGGCCTTTTGATGGACTCCGGCACCCACCCCAAGCGCGAGGGGCGCGACGCCCTGCCGCTCTACGACGCCGTCCGCGAGAGACCGGTCGACACCATCGCCATCACCCACTGCCATCACGACCACGTCGGCTCGCTCCCGGTCGCGCTCCGGCATTTTCCCCGCGCCCACGTGATGATGAGCGAGTTGAGCTACTTCATCGTCGAGCGCGTGCTGCACAACTCGGTTAACGTGATGAAGCACCAGGCCGCCGAGCTAGGCATCACCGAGTACCCGCTGTTCACCCACCGTGAAGTCGACGAGTTGGCACCAATAATTCAGGGCTACCGCTACAACCGGGAGATCGAGTGGGCGACGTTTGACCAAACAATCGCTGGCAAACCTTCTCCCACGCTGGAGTTTTTCGACGCCGGACACGCGCTCGGTTCCGCCGGCATCCTCGTTAGAGGCAGGGAGGAAACCCTGTTTTACACCGGCGACGTCTGCACCCACGACCAGACAATCCTCAAAGCCGCACGCTTTGACGATGTCCGGGCCGATGTAATGATCATGGAGACCACGCGCGGCGGCCGTGCGACACCCACCGATTTTTCCCGGGAAACAGAAACCGAGAAACTAATCCGCGCCATCGAGGAAACGTTCGAGCGTGGGGGCAGCGCCCTCATCCCTACATTCGCGCTGGGCCGAACGCAGGAAATTCTCTGCACGCTGGCGCTGCAAATGCAGTCCGGTCGGCTTAAGAAACAGCCAGTGTTCATAGGCGGACTGGGGCGTGTGTTCACCGAGATTTATGACCTGCAATCACACCGCGCCAACCGTCAACACCCTGACCTTCAGCTGGACGAGGCGCTTGACCTCTCCGTACTTAGCCGCGATCAGGCCGCCCGGATCAAGCTCAACAAAAACCGGCTGTTCGTCATGACCGCCGGGATGCTCTCCGAGAATACCACGGCCTACGACTTGGCCAAGCGTATGGTCGAACAGCCGGCGCACGGCATTTTCTTTGTCGGCTATGCCGATCCCGAGACTCCTGGAGGCCGGCTTAAGGCCGCCGCGCCAGGCGAACTGTTCCACTACTGCGACACCACTGGCAACTTGGCCAAGCGCTGTGAAGTGCGCGACTTTGACTTCACCGCACACGCCAACCGCGAGGATCTACTCGAATTGGTCGGGCAAGTTGCCCCTCACACTCTCATCCTTGGCCACGGCGATGACCCTGCCCGGGAGTGGTTCAAAGCCGAGGTGGGCAGGCGATGGCCATCAATCGGGATCCTCGTGCCTGAGCCCGGCCAGCCAGTTGAAATACCCAACCCATAAAAGAAGATGGCGGTGAAGAGACGCTTGCAACACTCTCCACCGCCGCGGGAAACTCAACCTGAGCCAAGCTTAAGTTCCCCCTGCAGAAATCGGGATGTTTTAGCCCACCCCGAATTTCAGTACGGGAACAATAACCTTAAACACATTGCGCATCTCCGTTACCGTCCCCGATAGTGTCCCGCTCAAATAAGCAGGAATACCCAGTTCCTCACTACGAACTATGAGCTTTCCCAATTGGCCCTGCAAAATGGCACTTGACCAAGGGGAAATCTTTAAAATCACAGTTTATATCTATTTGCTCCATGTCTGTTGAGTTTAAGTTCATGTTATTACTCATATTCAGAAACCGGCAACCTCCAGTCAGAGCACTCGTAATAAAAGGACACTACAGAGATCACCCTAATACTGTTTTGTATTTTGTAAAAATAACTAGTCACCTTCTCTGAAAC
>JAPPPH010000365.1:0-3988 GCA_028817635.1 Verrucomicrobiales bacterium
GGCCCGTTACTAATAGAAAACATAATTTTTGTTGCTAATTACTTTGGTTCTTGTTAATTCTCCTTTTTGTCATGAAATTCCACAACAAAAAGCCAATAGATCGGTTATGCGGGTTGGTATGTGTTCTGAAGAGTGTATTGATAATATTCGGCTTGGCACTTGGCCAAGCGCTTGGCCAAGCGCAACCTGTCAAGGTGGGCGAGGTATCCGATGATTTCGAGATTACCAACCGGGAAACAGGTGAGCCGTTGAAGCTGAGCGACTACGATGGACACGTCGTGGTATTGGATTTTTTTGCGTGGTGGTGCGGCCCGTGCCGGACTTCCTCTCCTGATGTGGAGAAAAACGTGGCCCAATTCTTTCACGACCGTGACGGCAACGAACACGGCGTTCCGGTGACGGTCATCGGGGTCAACATCGAGGAGGATAATCCGGACAGGACGGATCAGTTTGTCAAGGATTCCGGGATGAGTCTGGTGGCGGATGACCTAAGCGAAGTGGCATACAAACTTTACAACGAACGAAGTGCTATTCCGCTATTTGTAATTCTAAATGGAGTGTCGGGTAATAGTGACTATGATCAATGGGAGGTGCTTTACAAAAAAACCGGCTATGAGGGAGCTACCAAGTTTAGGAGTATTATCAACAAGGTGAAACCAGGATTTCCCGCTCCGGAGATCGTGAAGCCGCTTGTGGATTTGTCGGTAGAACTTGGCGGCACCGCGATTTTTGAGGTGAATGCCAAGGACGAAACTGAGTTGACGTAGCAATGGCAGTTTGAGGGGCGGGACTTGGTTGGTGCGACCGGCCCGAAACTGATGCTGTTCAACATTCAGGCGCAGAGCCAGGGCACCTACTCGGTGGTCATCACCAACGAACACAATTTGAAAACGACCGATTCGGCGAAGTTGATCGGGTCAAACGTGGCCCCGTCGATCATAGATCAAACCGAGAAGTTGACTGTCGAGTCGGGGAAGGACGCGGAGCTCAGTCTCGAGACGATCGGGGCCAAGCCGATGACGTATCAATGGTTTTTTAACGACGAGGCGATAGACGGTGCCAAGGCATCCACGCTGTTCTTGGAGGATGTGACGATGGAAATATCGGGCAATTATCACGTGGAAATTACCAATGAGTACGGGTCGGTCACGAGTGAGGTCACGCGGTTAACGGTGGTGAACACTCTGCAGGAAGCGCTGGATAATGGGGATTTTGCGTTTGATTCCGGCCCGGAGGATACGTGGGTTTTGGATAACCAAATCCATACTGATGGCGAAGACTCAGCGCGTAGCCCGGCTATTGAGGATAATGAATCGACCTGGGTGGAGATGGAGGTCGAGGGGCCGGGGACGGTGTTTTTCAGTTGGCGAACGACCAACGATTACGGTCAGGAGTTTGATTGTTTTCTCGATGACAAGGCGGTAGCTCGATTCAAAAAGGGATACAGTTGGGAACAACCACGTTGGCTGACCGGTTCAGTGCGACTGGACGAGGGTGAGCACGTCATCCGTTGGGAATACTCCAAACAACGGACGTTCGGCCGAAATCTGTATGCCTGGCTGGATAATGTCCGTTTCCTGACGGAAGAAGAGATCAAGCAGGAGGCGCTTGTGGCGTTGGGGCTCGAGGAGGATGTGCCATTTGAATTTGGCGGCGATGGGAGTTGGATGGTGGACAAAAACAAGGCGCTTGACGAAGAGGGCGGGTTGACAATCAGCGAGATCCCACAGGGCGGAGAGGGATGGATCGAGGCAACTCTGAGTGGGCCCGGGTATCTGGATTTTCATTACAAGACTCTGGGGTTTGCCAGTGAGGCAAGGCCGCTTCAACTTCACTTGGATGGCGAACTGCAGGAAGGCAGTGAGTTGGTTTTTAACACTGAACAGCTTGGGTGGAATCGCATTGTGCTGGAAATTCCAGAGGGGGAACACAAGGTAAGGTGGGCGGTATCCGATGAGTTCGGAAACATTGAGGGGATCATGTTGGACTGGGTTGAGTTCACAACCGTGGAACGCTCGGAACCGGAGATCGAACTTCAGCCCAAGTCACAGGAGACGACTGCACCCGGTTGGGCTCTTTTCGAGGTCGAGGCTTGGGGGTATCCATTTCCGACCTACCAGTGGTATCTGAACGATGAACCGATTGACGGCGCCACGGGCCGGGTACTGACAATGGGGAGCCTGTGGGCCGATGATGAGGGCGTTATCAAGGTGGTTGTCTCCAACGAACTCGGGGAAGTGGAGTCGGATGAGGTCGACCTGACAGTGCTGGAAACGCTCGACGAAAGTTTGGCCGATGCCATCGATTTTGAGGACGGCAAGGTGATCTCGATTAGTTTTCATGAAGAGATGCAGACTTGGAAGCGTTTCACATCCAAGTCCACGGATGGCGAGGATTCGGCCCGGGCATATTCCCCCTCGGCGGATTGGTTTACTGAGCAGGTTTTTGCCGTGCGGATTGAGGGCCCCGGGTACATCACAATTAAGTGGAGGCTGGAAACAGTTCGCACGCATGATGAGTTTGAGGAATTCGTCCTCGCATGCACGCTCGATGAGGAATTCTTTTCCAGTGAGGAAGATAACATGCTCGCCATGCACACCGACGCCAAATCCAGTTCACAGGCCAAGTGGATCGACAACTGGGCGGCCATTCCGGAAGGGATGCATACGGTTTACTTTACGTTCATGAAGGATTCCGAACAGATGGGGCGTGCGTATGTGGATCAACTGGTGTTCGAACCTGCAAAGGAAGGGAAGCCGGAATCGGTCACCGTGTCTGCCTCGAAGACAAAAATCAGGCTTGGTGAAGCGTTCGAAGTGGGGGTGACCAAAGCGATAGGTTTTCCGATCCCGAAATTTCAATGGAAACTTGATGGTGAACCAATTAAAGACGCAACGAATCGTGTGCACCGCGTGGAGCGAGCGTGGGATTTTGATGCCGGTAATTACACTGTGGTGGCTACAAACAAACACGGCAGTTCGGAGAGCGAGTCGGTGTCCATTGAGGTGGAGGATGCTGGGGCCAAACTGGCTGAAGGGCTGGACGTCGAGGGGTTGCTGTTCGCCACAGGTGGTGCCCGAAAGTGGAACCTAACCACTGTAAACGATGCAGAGGATGGGGATGCCGCCAAAGTAACGGCGACGAGAGAACTTCAGGAGTCTTGGTTGATGACCCAAGTGGAAGGCCCGGGCGTTGTTGAGTTTCAATGGAAGATCAGGAGTCCCGACGAGACGGAAGACATCCTGAATTTCAAAATCGATGGCGAGCCTGTTGGGGAACTGGTAGGCAAGTCGGATTGGGAGTGGGAGCGATTCGTCGTTCCAGAGGGACGTCACACGTTGGAATGGACGTTCATACGAACCTCGTGGGAGGCCGGTTCGCACATGGGCTATTTGGATGCTCTGGAGTTTTATGTTCCGGAAGACTCCGCCCCGGAATTTACGGAACAACCATTCGATATTGAGTTGGAAGGGCTTGGGTCAGCCGAGTTCAATGTGGAGGTGGATGGTTGGCCGTTTCCTGAATTTCAATGGTATCGGAATGGAAAACCCTTGGAGGGAGAGACTGGAGACACCCTGTTTTTTGACAGTATTTGGCCGGAGGACACCGGGGAAATTTGGGTAGTTGCGAAAAACGAACATGGTGAAGTGAAAAGTGATGTCGTGGAGCTGAGTTTAACGATCGAGGTTGATGCAGACTTGGCGGACGCACTTGATGCCAGTGATATGTCGTTCATCAGCAATCCGGACTTTGAGTGGGAAATTCAAAACGATGAAACTTCTGACGGAGAAGATGCGTTGTTGGTGACGGGGCTCCCGGACTTTGGCGGCGAATTGCAGTATGCAGAGTTGAAAACACGCGTGGAAGGACCGGGTGAGTTGACCTTTCAGGCCAAGATTGCAGGCGACCTTCAGATTTTACGGGCATTTATAGGGCCGGGGAGTATATTGGATCAAAGCTTCTTGACAGTGATCGATACGGCTGTTGT
>JAPPPH010000365.1:3998-5556 GCA_028817635.1 Verrucomicrobiales bacterium
GAGTATCTGGGATCACAGCTTCGTGACAGTGCGCGATACGGCTGTAGATTGGAAAGAATACAAGATCGACATTCCGGAGGGGCGGCATACGGTGACATTCCTGTTCCTGCAGGGACCGAAAAACGGTGGTGCCGACAGTTCGCTTTGGTTGGATGCGGTGAAGTTTACGCCTTCAGAAAAGCCGAATCCGGAGACCAAGCTGGTTCTTAGTGAATTGGCAGATGGCAAGTTGATGCTGAAGTTTGAGGCGGTGCCGGGTAGGACGTACCATTTGCAGCGCAGTGAAAACCTGACTGAATGGGAACTGGACCGAGAGCTGAAACCAGAACAGGCCGAGACCACAGTCGAGGTGCCTTTGGCACCGGATGCGCTTGGCCAATTCTACCGATTGAAATCGGACTAATTCTCTGGTTTTAAAAAACTTGGGCGCCGTGAAAACGGCGCCTTTTTTCTTTCCAACAACGCTTGGCCAAGTGAAACTTTCCTTTTTTCAATCTCGTACTGTTGCGATTATGACGCGGTTTTTTGTCATTTTGATGGTTTTTCTTGGGCTACTCGTCTTTCCGCTTGGCCAAGCGGAAGCGCGGGTGATCATTAGTGAATTTCTTGCGGTCAACGACAAGGGGCTGAAGGACAACGACGGCGATCGTTCCGACTGGATCGAGATTCGCAACGCCGGCGTGGAGACGGTTGATCTCGCCGGTTGGTCATTGACGGATGACATCAAGAACTTGGCCGGTTGGAAACTGCCTGCCGTGAAGGTGGAGGCTGGCGGTTTTCTGTTGGTGTTTGCCTCCGGGAAAAATCGGGCCGCTGCCGGCGAGGAGTTGCACGCGAATTTTAAACTGGGAGCTGGTGGGGAGTATCTGGGTTTGATCAAGCCGGATGGCCGGACGGTGTCGCACCATTTCGTGATGAAATATCCCAAGCAGCGTGATGACGTGTCATACGGTATCCCGGCTGACTGGAAGCCGGAAGCCGGCTCGACCACTTCGATCATTGGCAGTGCGATTTATTTTCTGGAACCAACGCCCGGGGCTCCCAATGGAAGCAGGTTGAATGGTACGGTGGCCAAGCTGGCGTTCAGTCAACCGCACGGTTTGTACGAGGAGCCATTCGAGTTGGGGATCACCACAGAGACACCGGGTGCGACTCTGCGCTACACGACGGATGGTTCCGTTCCGACGGCCGACTCCGGCCAGGTGTTGGAGGGCGGTTCGCTGCGAATGGAGAAGACGACGGTGTTGCGAGTAGCCGGTTTCAAGCCGGGCTTCAAGCCAACCAAAGTGGTGACCCGCACATACCTTTTCCCGAAAGACATTGTGCGGCAGTCGCCGGACGGGTTGCCGCCGACCGGTTTCCCTTACGACTGGGGTTTCAATTTCGTGGACTACGGGATGGATCAGCGCGTGGTGAACGACAAGCGGTACAAGGATCGGATTTTTGACGGGCTTCGTTCGCTCCCGAGTTACTCGCTCGTGATGGAGATGGACGACCTGTTTGACGAGGAGTCGGGCATTTTTGCCAACGCAAAAAACGATGGTCGGGAGTGGGAACG
>JAPPPH010000125.1:0-1255 GCA_028817635.1 Verrucomicrobiales bacterium
ATACAGAAGGGTCGAGGAGTGGGGGATTGATTGATCTTAGACTGACTGATTCCATCGAGATTGAAGGCATACAGAGTAATAGGTCTGATAGAATGGTACTAAATGGACATGAGGGTATGATTACGTCGCAGTCTAAAGCCGAAGGCAGTGGAGGTAGGATTAAAATTGAGACGAATAAATTATTGAGTAGAGCAGGAGCGGCGATTTTGGCAGATGCAAGGGGAGACGGTGATGGGGGCTCGATTGAGATCAAAGTTGGAGAGTTGGATATGGATGGTTCAGCTGTTGGTCTTAGTTCTTGGGACGGGCGTTTCCTTTTTAAAGATTTGCCACAGATAAGGGCTACAACGGTTAGTTCTGGAAAAGGAGGGGTAATTGAGATTGATGCAGGGAAGATAAACCTTGAGAAGGGAGCGGTTGTTGCAGCCGATACCCAGGCTGGCGGGGATGCCGGATCGATAACGATTAATACGGAAGAGATGTACTTGTTCGGAGAACATTCCCGGATCTCCAGTTCGGTTAGTGGGCAGCAGGGATACAACACGAGCTATGCGACCGGAACAGGAGGAAGCATAGATGTTAAAGCCAAGACCATTGAGCTTAAAGGGAGGGGAGGGATTTTCGTGGAGACCAAGCCGAGTGGAGAGGGTGATGCAGGGTCTATTCTGTTGGAAACGGACAAGCTATTGTTGGAAGGAGGAGGCAGGATTTTAGGGAGTTCATCGACCAAGGGAGATGCGGGAGAAGTCCGGTTGAGTGTAAATGAGCTAGAGATGAAGAATGGCTATATTGGGAGTCAGGCCAAATCCTGGGGTGCGGCGGGATCGGTTATTGTGGATGGAGTTGGAGAGGAGTCGGAGTTTCGACTTGAGAAGGGAGAAGTGACAACGAGTTCGGTCAAGGGTGTTAAGCCTGCCGGGAGCATAGAGATTTCAGCGGACAGAGTGATATTGGGGGATGTTGAGGTGAAAAGTGACTCAAAATCGGATGGTGGATCAGGGACTTTGATACTGGATGGGAGAGACAGTCTGGAGATAGGACCAGAGAGTGAAGTGACATCAGTGACCGAAGGGAGTGGGCCGGGAGGAAGTGTAAATTTGAAGGGAGACCGAGTGGAGATCGTGGGAGGATTGGTGGCGACGGATACGAGGTCGGAAAACGAGGGGGCGGGGGATGCTGGTAGGATTGAGGTCAGGGCGAATGAGTTTAATATTTTGGATGGAGGAAGGATGAGTTCGGTATCAGAGGGTAGGGG
>JAPPPH010000125.1:1934-5546 GCA_028817635.1 Verrucomicrobiales bacterium
GTGCTGGTGGCGAATTTGTCCACCGGCAAACCCATGCTTTGCATCATGCTGACAAAGAGGTTGGGCAGGGGATAGTTGTTGGTTCGGTCGAAGGCCAAGTGCTGGCCGTGCTTCAACCGACCGCCCGCGACGAGCACCGGCATGTTGGTCGTAGTGTGCTTGTTGGCATCGCCGAAGTTGCTGCCGTACATCACGACGGTGTTTTTCAACAGGTTGCCTTCGGCCTCCTCAACGCCTTTCAGGTCACGGATCAATTCACCGAAAAGTTTCATCTGCTCACGGTCGATGGCGTCGAGCTGCGCGAGCTTGTCCTTGTTCATGCCGTGGTGCGACAGGTTGTGGTAGCCGTCGGTGATCTTCGTACCGGCGACCTTGATCGCGGGCGAATTGTTGCCATCCATCAACAGGGTCACGCAACGAGTGGAGTCGGTCTGGAACGCCAGCCGCGCCATCTGGTACATCAGCCGGGTCATCTGCATGAAAGCGTTGCGGTTGGACGGGTCGGACGGCATGCCCATCGGTGCGGCCGGTTTGGGCCTGCGTTCCCAAGCGCGGGCCATGACGAGGCGTCGCTCGGCCTCCCGGACGGCCGTCGTGTACTGATCGAGCCGGTCGCGGTCGGCGGCGCTGAGCCGGCGCGTCAACGCCTTCGACTCCTGCGCGAGGGTGTCCATGATGCTTTCGCCGAGTTGAAGTTTGCGCACCTGCCGCTCGATCTCCTCCTCGGAACCCTGCAGAAACAGTCTGCGGTAGACCGATGAGGCGCGGTTTTCGCATGGGATCAGCACGCCGGCATCGGTCCACGATAGGCTGCGCCGGCCAACGCTCGCGTTAACGCCAAGCGTCAGCGACGGAAACCGGGTGAGATGACCGATTTTCGCGGCGATAAATTGATCGACGGAAATGGAGTTGCGAAAGCCACCACCACCGGGGTGGGGGGCGCAGGTCAGGAACGACACGTCCGACGAGTGCGAACCGTCCACGCCGGGATGCGACACGCCGCTGAGCACGGTGAAGTCGTCCCGGTACGACTTCAACTCGTTGAGGTATGGCGACAGTTCGTAGTCGCGCCCGCTGTTTTTCGGGAAAAACCGATCCGGCAAAAGGCCAAGGTTGTTGCAAATGGCGAGCATCCGCCGAGGTGCCCCGGGCTGCTTGGCGCGTGCGAACACCGGTGTCATCGACTCCAGCAACGGCAGCGCCATGGCCACGCCTGCTCCGCGCAGAAAAGTGCGGCGGCTTAGCGTGCGGCGGTCGGCGATGTGCGGTCCCTTCATGGCTGGGCGCAGTTTACCGGCCTGCGCTGCGGATGCAATGCCGGTTCCGATGTCATTTGTGGAGGAAAAGTTCACTTTGAATGAGGGCATGAATGAGCGAGCGCACGCCGTAGTCGTTGTCCGCGCATTGGTCGAGAATCGCCTCGACGGTTGCGCGATCACCAAACGACACCGGCGCTCCGGTCGCGTAGACGACGAATTGATGCACCAAGTTGCGAGCGATCGCCCGCTCGTCTTTCAGCAGCAGTTGTTTTAGCTGGTTGATGTCCTCGAATGCACGTTCGTCCTCCAGTTCCCCGGCGCAGTCGATCGGCTTGGCCAGGCGGAACTTGAAAGCGTGTCCGTTTTTCCCGAACCCCTTCACGCGTTCGCCCTCCTCACCCAGCGAGCGGTATCGGTCGCGCCAACCGCCGGCCACGTCAAAACTCTCCAACGCAAAACCGACCGGGTCAAACTTGCGATGGCAGCCGGCGCACGACTCGACCTCGCGATGTTTGTCGAGCTGCTCGCGGATGGTCGTTGCACCGCGCGTGTCCGGCGTGATCGCCTCGACGCCGGACGGCGGCGGCGGGATGTGCACGCCCATGATGCGTTCCATCACCCATGCGCCGCGCACGACCGGCGAGGTCGTGGTGCCGTTGGCCGTCACCCGCAGCACGCTGGCCTGAGTCATCAACCCGCCCCGCGGTGAGTCCTTTGGCAGCTCGACTTTCCGCAGCTTGATACCCTCGAACGGCTCCAGCCCATAGAGCTTGGCCAGGCGCTCGTTGGCGAAAATGAAGTCGGAGTCGACCACGTTCCTCGCAGGCAAATCCTTCGCGATCAACTCAGTGAAAAACGTGCGTGTCTCAAAAACGGACGCCTCGGTCAGCTCGTCGTCGAGGTAATAGTCCGGGTAAAGGATCGCGTCCGGTGCGTTGGCGAGGATGTCGCGGAGGTCGAGCCAGTAGTCGAGGAACGAATTCACAAACCGCGCCGCCCGGGGATCGTCGAGCATCCGGTCGACCTGCCGCCGCAGTCGCTTCGGCTTGGCCAAGCGCTTGGCCTGCGCGAGCGCCTCGTCGGGCGGGCTGTTCCACAAAAAGAACGAAAGCCGCGAGGCGAGCTGCCGTTGGCCAAGCGGGCCCGGCTCGGCGTCGAGATACAGAAAATCGGACGAACAAAGAATCGTTGCACAGGCGGCGATAATCGAGTCGGTGAAATCCCGGCCAAGCGCCTGGCTGCGCTCGAAAATCGCGAGATACGCATCCGCCTCCGCATCGGCGACCGGGCGGCGGTACATGCGCTTCATGAATTCGAGAAGCAGCTTGCGGGCGTCGCGCCTGGCATCCTCCGGCACCAGCTTGACGCCGCCCTCCAGCTTGTACGGCATGTCCCCGGCTATGGCCTTGAAGCTCGCCGGTGGCCATTCGTCCTGTAGCGGCCCCTCCATCTCGAGCCAGTTCAGCGCAAAGCCGGGCACGCCCTCGCGGGTGGCGTTGGCGTTGCCGCTCCAGCCCGGCCGGGTGCGGATCAGCCGCGTGGCATCCGGCCGGATGATCTCGTTTTTCTTCAGGATCACCTCGCACTCGGAGACGCTCGGTTCCGGGTACGAGTCGTAAACCGCGAGCCAGCGGCTGTCGCCGTTGCGTGACACGGAATAAAGCGTGATCGGTTCGCTGCGTGTACCGGGGAAGGCGACCGTGCGGCTCGGCCGCCACCACGCCTTGCGGCCGCCGGTCAGGCCGTGATCGTCGCCGCCGCTCGCGCCGTTCGGCCCCGCGAGAAACGTGTAGGTCTTCATGCGAATCTTGTACCGCCCATCGATCGGCACGCGCACCCGGGTGAAGTCGTACTTCGTCGTCGCCGTGTATGTACCGGAAACGAAGCCCACCGCCTCCCGCTCCCGCACCTCGGGGTTCGACGCCCCGACGGTCATCGGCTGGTTGCCGCGAATGATCTCCGGCTGGGGCGTGGTGCCGAGCAACGGGATCGACGCGCGCGTGGCGGCAGTCTGGATGTTCGGCTTCCAGCGCAGCGCACTTTTCATGTGACCCTCTTCGCGGGCGTAAAACTTCTGCGTGTTCGACTTGTGCGCGACCGTGTTCAGCGCAGCTCGCAGCGCGTACTCGGCGACCTCGTAAAACTTCGTGATCTGCACGTGCGACACATCGAGTCGTTCGCCGACCTTGTTGAACAGGTGCGCCGTGCCGTCCTCCGGCAGCATGTCGGCGACAAGCAGCCACGGGGCGTGAAGCCGTTCGCGCAGGGAATTTTCAAACTCGAAACGGTTCAGCCGCCGAACCGTGGCCCGCCCGGCCTTGGCCACACGATCACGATCCGCTTGGCCAAGCGC
>JAPPPH010000175.1:0-3201 GCA_028817635.1 Verrucomicrobiales bacterium
GCGTTAACGTCAGTCATGATCGCCTCGACCGACCGCGCTTGGCCATTGATTTGGGTCGGTATTTCCGGCCCCATTTCCAGTTCCCATTGGCCAAGCCCAAGCCGCCTGCAATAACAGCCGTGCAGCCGGAGATTGTAGCGCAGGGAAAACAGGGCGAGAGCGGAGTTGGTCGAACAGGGTTGCCCAAGGAAAGGTAACAGAATACCGCTGCGGCCGGCGTTTTGATCCGCCAGTAGAGCGGTAATTGTGTTAGGCCGCTTCATGAATGCCTTTAACTTGCCGCCTTCGAACCGGCGATCGAAAAAGTGGCAATCAGATCTGTTTCGCAAAGACATAATCAACTTTTCAACCCAAGGCTGCTTAAAGCCACGGTAGGTGGTACAAACGTCGTAATCGGGATTGTAATGACAGGCCTTGGCGTACATTTCGAAATTACCAAAGTGGCCAAGCGCCAACATAAAACTTGGGTCAGTGCCATCCTCTCGCTTGCCTTGGTTCATTAGTTCGATGCCTTTAACAGAAAGAATCCCATCCAGTTTTTCCGGCGGGATGAAGGCCGTTTTGATTGCAGAAAGATACACTTCGCCCAAACGGCGGAAGTTTTCGCGGGCCAAGGCCATGATTTCTTTATTTGAATGTGAATTACTCAGACAATTCACAAGGTTATTCACAGCCACTTTACGGTGAGGGAAGTCGATGAAATAAAAAACAAACCCAATCTGTCGACCCACGAAGCCCAAGAACTTTAAGGGCAAAAAGCGCACCACATTGACGAACGAAGAAGCAACCAGATAGAGCAGCGTGTTCACGGGTTAGCGGAAACAGATTTGGCGTACACAGTCCTGAAAGTCCTTTGCGCCCTTGAGGATGCGAATCTCGACACGCATGAAGTAGATCGGCAGGTCACGACGATCGATCTTCGGGAAGCGCACGGCATCCTTTTGTGTCGTGACGATCATGTCCGCCTGGCGGGTTTTACTACGGTTGATGGCGTTGAGGATTTCCTGCTGCGAAAACCGGTGGTGATCCACAAATCGCTTGGTATAGACGAGGTCGCCGCCGAGTGAGATCAGACTCTGTTCAAAACTCTCCGGCAAAGCGATCCCACTGAGAGCTGCGACTTTTTTATTCTTTAACAAATCCAGCCCGTGCTGGTCGCCGGTAAAGACATCCTCAAAATAAAGCGGACTGTGCACGCACTCGATGATGCTGGCCTTGGGATTGTAATTAGAGATTTTGGCCCGCAACTCCTCCGTATTCCCATCGCTTTTCGTAATGAAAATAATGTTGGCTCTGGAAAGGTGGGTGGGAGGCTCGCGGAGGGTGCCGCGCGGGAGCAACTTGCCATTGTTGCCAAAAGGCTGCTCACGGTCGATGAGTACGACATCCCGCCGGCGGCCCCTGAGTTTCCAGTACTGAAATCCGTCATCGAGCAGCAGCGTGTCGCAACCGTATTTTTCAATCGCGTAGCGGCCGGCCTTCACCCGGTCCTTGTCCACAAGCACGACCACATCCTTAAGGTTGGAGGCGAGCATGTAAGGCTCATCGCCGGCAGTTTCTGAGTCAAGCAACAGTGATTTCCCATCAGAGACAATCTTTGGCGGGGTGATGTCTTCGCGAAGCAACAACTTGTTCAACAATCGCCTATGGGCGGGAGCCGGTTTTGAGCGGTATCCCCGACTCAGGATCGCCACCTGTCGCCCCGCGTCTTTCAACTCACGGGCGAACTTCTCCACCACGGGGGTCTTGCCGGTGCCGCCAGCCGTGATGTTGCCGATGGCAATCACTTGCACACCCAGAGTGGAATCGCGAAGGATACGGAGGTTGTAAAGGACGCGCCGCGCCTTGACGGCCACGGTGAAAACCTTGGAGAGGGAGTAAAGCGCAGCACGAAGCAGGGCAGCACGCTTACCCTTGCGTTGCCCGTAGATTACTTCCAGGACGAATTGCTCAAGCGATTCAGACCATGCCAGGAAGATTTCCCTCATCAGCGGCGGAGTGTGCCAAGCGCTTGGCCAAGCGGCAATGTTTTCAACGGTCGCGGTGGGTGGAGCAATGGGTGGAGTCGCATCGCAGCACGCGACTCAGCAGATGCCGCCGCGAGGCCACTTTTCCGTAAACACACTTGGCCAAGCGAAGGGCGAAGGGCAGATGCAGCATCAGTGCGCCGGGAAAAAGCAGAGGAATTCTCTTCCCAAAAACACGAAACGCCTCGGCACCGGTCGTCACTTGGCCAAGCGGGGAGATGTGGTGCATCGCGGCCTCCATCGCTTGGCTGGTGATGGAGTGGCGCCCCATCAGCTCGGTAGCTTGGCCAAGCGGAACGAATTCAACGGCCCCAAACCAATCCAGCCGACGGAGCAGTTGCACTGATTTTCGGCAGAAACCACACCGATCATCGAAGATCATTTTTCCGCGGGGAGAGGCCATGAAAGGGTGGTGGGCCCAGAGGGACTTGAACCCCCGACCAAGCGATTATGAGTCGCCTGCTCTAACCACTGAGCTATGGGCCCGCTCACGTGAGCGACCGGCATCATGCGCGACAAATTGCGGCGGGGCAAAGAAAATCAGGAGCCCAACGGCCCGCCGACGTTGATGCCGTGCTTCATGCAGTAGGCTGCATTGGCCACATACTTATCCGCCCAGTTTTTAAGGCCGGCACGTTCCTCGTCAGAGAGTTTGCGAACAACCCTCGCCGGACTGCCCAACACCATCGAACCGTCCGGAATCTCGTAACCTTGTTTCACCAGTGCGTTGGCCCCGATGATGCATTGGTTGCCGACCACGGCCCCGTCGAGGATGGTCGCACCCATGCCAACCAACGTCTCGTCGCCCACCCGGCAGGCGTGAACAATTGCGGAATGCCCCACTGTCACATAATTACCCAAGTGGCACCCGAATTCGTCCGCGATGTGCAGTACGGCGTTGTCCTGAATATTCGTGCCTTCACCCACGGTGATCTCATGGATGTCACCCCGAAGCACGGCGTTATACCAGACACTGGCTTGGTTTCCGAGGGTCACCGCCCCGAAAACAACCGCCGACTTGGCGATGTATACCTCTTCCCCAATGGTAGGCGTCTGGGAGAGATAAGTTTCAAGGCGCTCATTTACCGGATGATCATTCTCCATCGCCGAAAAGCTACGACCGCATGCAAAGACGGTCAATGGCAGCAGTCACAATCAATTTTCTCGCGCGGGA
>JAPPPH010000175.1:3211-5526 GCA_028817635.1 Verrucomicrobiales bacterium
TCAATTATATCGAGCGGGACTGGGGAGTTGTTTATTTCCTCCAATCTTGAGCGGCGAGCATCAAAGCAAATTGGGCACGTGGAGAAACGCTCGAGATCCCAAAGGTCGGCGAAGACCCTGTGGTTTGGGGTACCGATGGAGGCGTCCATTGCATCCTCGAGTTGGCCTAGTGTGGGTTCGTTGAATTTTCCTGCCTTGGCCAAGGTGTCCATTGCTCCGTTGCCGGTGCGGGTGGGAATAATGCAGGTGACTGTGGCCCCGCACTCTTTTGAATAATCAACCGACCGTTTGGCCCACTCGACCGATTCATTTTCCGGCATAAAAGGAGGCTGCAGCAGGACAAAGGTACGCAGGTCGATTTGGTTCTTTTCCAGCAACGAAGCAGCGCCGCTGAAGTCGTCCAGCGATACTCTCTTGTTGAGCTTGGCCAAGGCCTCCGGGTGGACAGTCTCGAGGCCAAGCGCAACTTCCAGCTTTCCTGAGATGGTGTCGTTGAATCTCAGGCAACGCTCCCCGACCAGCGCAGGGTGGCACTCGACGATGACACGTTCGAACTTGGCCAAGCGCTTGGCTATCTCGCCGTCCTCGGCGGAGGGAATGGCCTTGTCATCAAAGAAACTACCGGCGTTGTAGAGCTTGATCTGTTGGAGCTTGGCCAAGCTGCCCAATTCTTTCTCCGCTTGGCCAAGCGCGTGGTCGATCTGCTCAACAACGGCACCGGTAGGCACGGTTTCGTCCAGCGTGTTCTGCCAGAGGTCGCACATGAGGCAGCGCCACGGGCATTCCTTGTTCGTTAGAAAAATGGTAAGCCCATCAACAAGCCGGCCCTCGGCGGAGCGTTCTTTTTCCAGCAGCCAAGCGTATGGCCGGGCGGGATCGAGAGGGTTTTTTTCGCCGCGTTGATGGAGGATCCACCGACTACGGGCAGCCGGTTCCTCCGGGTAATCCAGCCTGGCGATGTCGGGGGATTCAGGAATAAAGCTCCAGGAATTTTTGGCGCAGCTTACCTTCGCGAGCCGGAATATTTTCGCGGAGCGAATGGACCGAGGTGGCGCCGTGCTGGAATCGCCGCTTTTCGTAGACCGGCATATCGAAGCCGAGCACTGATTTGATTCCACGGGCGACGATGTCGCCCTTAAGGGCGTAAAGTTTGTCGACGTCGTAGTCGGTTAGCTCGATGAACGGGATGCCCTCGGCGACCTCGACCACATCCGGCCGGGTGAAGGGGCTGAAGCCCTTGAATCCGAAGTGATGCCCCGGTGCGTAAGTGCGGGCGTATGACCGGCTCAAGCCGCCGGAGTAGGTGAGTGAGTGCTTGATGGTGCCGACACCCCAGCCTTCCTGATACAGCATCTGATTGTTCACCACGCTGCGGATGGTTAGCTCCGGGTTTTCCTCAATGGGATAGTCCTTCAGGTTTTCGTCACCGCCATCGCCATCGATGAGGTGTTTCCAGTCCGGATATTTTTTGCGGATGCCCCGGCAGAGCGCGACCGCCATCGAAGCGGACTCGATGTCGAGAATCTTGTAGTCCTCGACGATTTGAATCGTCTCTGCCACGTCGATGTCCTCGAGGCTTGCGTCGATTGGCTCGAGAAACATTTCCATGTTCAGTTGACCGAGGAAGTCCTTGCACTGTTGAAGGTCCGGTCCATCGCCGAAGGAAAGTGTGAACGCCTTGAGTCGGCCAAGGTCGCAGCCGAGTTCGCGCATCACCGAGTAGGTTGCGAGAAACACAGCGCCGCTGTCGATACCCCCGGAAAAACAGCAGCCGATCGGCTCGTTTTCCGGGACGCGCTCAACCCATTTGCGAACCTCCGATTTTAGTGCAGCGATGTAGTCGTGGCCGATGGGCTCGAGGTCGGTGGAGTACTTGTTGCGCACAGGATTGAAAAAACGCTCATAAGTCGGATCCGGATCCGGGCAGCCGACGAGCTGGATGGTGACGAGGTAATGCGCCGGCACCATGCGCGTGTAGTACGGATGAAACTGGTCTCCGAATCCCTGCTCCTCGAGCCATTGGCGAATGGCATCGATGCGATGGGCGACGATAAGTGCCGGCCCCTCGATTTGCTTGGCGAGAAAGTACCGGAGCGGACGATCGAGCGACCGGGCCAGCTTCACCTCTTTGCCATTTTTTGCGACGAGCGCAAACGACCCGTCAAAGTCGCGGACAGATTCCGGAGCGCCGGCGAGCATGCGTTGCCGTGCCTCATCAGGCGAAATGTTGAGAAGCTCAGTTTCATTGGGGTCGGTCAGATCGACGCCGCGTTCGATGTATTCGTGCAGTTTCAGGAGAGGTTAAAGACCTTGAG
>JAPPPH010000208.1 GCA_028817635.1 Verrucomicrobiales bacterium
ACACCCCGTCATCAGCCAGTTTTTCGATAAAAATTGATGCTGTTTTACCATTTTGTACCTTGATAGTTCCTGCTTTTGCGAGTTGAGAGGTTTCAACTTTCAGCACCTGACCTGCGGTGGCGTTAATCACGCCTGAAAAGTGAATTGAAGAGAACTTATGGCCATTTGAGTTTCGGATATAACCCTGTTGGCCACGGGCTCCATCCACGATTTCGTCATCAAGAGAAACAGCCAGCCCAACGGAACCACGAGCTACCGAGCCCTCAAGAGGAATGTTCACATAGACAAGGTAATTGCCTGCATCCTTAAGGGTAATGCCAGCAGCCGGTGTGGCTTTGACAAAGCCAAATGCCTTATTGATTCGCTGCCCCGTCCAAATAAGGTTCCGGTCCTCTTCTTCATCAGAAACATTCAGGTTGTCGCCGGATTCAATTTTTGTTGCTTTCGCATTGAATACGTTTCGGTTTCCTTCAACTTTTTCAACAAACAGGGATGCAGTTCGGAGGAAACGGTTGTTCGCGTTGCCTGCAATGTCTTGTGCATCCAACGTTAGAACATCGCCTTCTTTTAACCAGATCAATACGTTAAAGTGGGATGATCCCTCGGTGTGTCCACCCGAGTTACGTGCATAGCTGGACTGCCCAAGTGCGTATTGGTGCCCGGCGTTTCCATTAACCTTAAGTAGGGCGCGTTGGGTGGCGCGTTGTCCGACAGCAGACTGTATCGGCAGTGTGGCTGAAACGAAATAGTGTCCGCTTTTAAGGACAGTCAACTTCTCCGAATAGAGGTCGTGGCTGAATATCGTTGGATCCACCGATGAATAGGTATTCCAAGATATCAGGCCACCTCCCTTGAGGTTGTTGGTGCCTTTTACGGTTTGATTGCCCTTCAACAGGGCGCCTTTATTGACCGCCGCTTGGGCGGGGAGCGAGAGCCCGACTAAGAGGGTCAAGGCTGATAGCGCTCTCATTACGTTTTTTTTCATGGGGAAAATGATTCTTTTCAGGTCTTTTTCACGACTCTCTCAGCCGTGTGGCCTTTGAGAGGCAAATATTTGAATATTTGTGAGGGGCGGAACGTCTCAGACACGCTTTTTCTCTGCAAGCAAAATATTTGGTGAAATCAATTCTTGCATTGCATTATGCACTGCAACCTTCACTAGGCGAAAGCAATTCTGTAATCTTCGGGCATGGCAGAGTTGTCAGGCAAATCGATCATTGGATTTCAACAGGGCGTAGGTGAGGCCACGATTTTTGGCATCAACCCGGCCACAGGCGAATCGTTGCAACCGGGCTACGCCGCCGCTTCCGAGGATGAATTGGAGCGTGCTGCGGAGTTGGCAACCGGGGCGTTCGCGACATTTGGCAAGTCCAGCGGAGCGGATCGCGCCGCGTTCTTGCGAAAGATCGCCGACAATATCGAGGGCATTGTCGATGACCTCGCCGCCTTGGCACCGCAGGAGACAGGCCTGCCAGAGGGGCGCATCCGTATGGAGACCGGCCGCACCTGCGGTCAGTTGCGGTTATTCGCTTCTGTGGTGGAGGACGGTTCGTGGGTGGATGCCCGGATTGACCACGCAGATCCGGAGCGTGTCCCTGTGCCCAAGCCGGATACCCGCTCAATGGAGCGGCCGCTTGGCCCGGTGGCCGTATTTTGCGCGAGCAACTTTCCCATCGCGTTTTCCGTGGCCGGTGGCGACACCGCCGCCGCGCTTGCGGCCGGTTGCCCGGTGATCGTCAAGGCACACCACTCACATCCCGGCACAGCCGAGCTCGTTGGCCAAGCGGTCAGCGCTGCCGTGAAGGAGTGCGGTCTGCCGGAGGGAACCTTTTCGCTGCTGTACGGGCCGGGCCGGGAAATTGGCCAAGCGCTGGTGCAGCATCCGTCGATCAAGGCCGCCGGGTTCACCGGATCGCGTGCGGGTGGCCAAGCGCTGATGAAGCTGGCGGCGAACCGGCCGGAACCCATCCCGTTTTATGCCGAGATGAGCAGCATCAACCCGGTTTTCATTTTGCCGGAGGCCTTGGCCAAGCGCGGGGAAACCTTGGCCACTGGTCTGCACGGATCGCTGACGCTGGGCGTGGGCCAGTTTTGCACCAACCCCGGCCTGACGATTGCAGCGAACGACGAAACCCTCGAGCCGTTCGTGGCCAAGCTGGCGGAGTTGGTCGGCGGCAGCCCGGGCGCAACGATGCTCAACCCCGGCATCAGCGAGGCCTACGATTCTGGCGCGAACACGCTGAGTGGCAACGACTCCGTTGACACAGTCGCACAGGGCGAAACCGCCGAAGGCCAGTGCCAGGCGCGCGCGGCGTTGTTCCGCACCACCGCCGATGCGTTCCTCGCGGACGAGTCACTGGGGGGCGAGCTGTTTGGGCCGTCGACGCTGGTGGTGACCCACGATGGCACGGATAAAATGCTGGCACTGGCCCGCTCGCTCGAGGGCCAGTTGACCGCCACCGTGCACGGCACTGACGCGGATCTCGAGGCCAACCGTGAACTGCTCGACATCCTCGAGACTCGGGCCGGGCGCGTTTTAATCAACGGCTTCCCGACCGGCGTGGAGGTCTGCCACTCGATGGTGCACGGCGGACCGTTCCCGGCAACCTCGGATGGGCGTTCGACCTCGGTGGGCTCCAACGCCATTCACCGTTTCACCCGCGCGGTTTGTTACCAAAGTTTCCCCGATACGCTGCTCCCCGCCGAGTTGCAGGAGGCCAACCCGCTTGGCATCCGGCGTATGGTGGACGGCGTTACCTCCTGACATGTCCCGTACGCTCCTCGTCCTGCCCACGTACAACGAGGCGGAGAATATCCGCCCGATGGTGGAGCGCTTGATGGGGCTGGAAACGGTTCTCGATGTGCTGGTGGTCGATGACAATTCACCGGACGGAACCGGTGACATCGCCGACAAGTTGGCCAACGGGAACGACCGTGTGCACGTGCTGCACCGGCAGGAAAAAGATGGGCTGGGCCGGGCATACTGTGCCGGCTTCGCTTGGGCGCTCGAGCGAGACTACGATTTTGTCTTCGAGATGGACTGCGATTTTTCTCACGACCCGGACGACATTGTGCGCTTCCTCGAGAAGGCGGAGGTGGAGGACGCCGACCTCGTGCTGGGCTCGCGCTATTGCGAGGGCATTCGCGTGATCAACTGGCCGTTGAACCGGCTTTTGCTCAGCATGTTCGCGGGAAAATATGTGCGCGTCATCACCGGCATGCCGTTCTCCGACCCGACCGGCGGTTTCAAATGCTTTCGGCGGCGCGGCCTGCAGGCGATCGACCTCGACCGTGTCAAGGCCAACGGCTACAGCTTTCAGATTGAACTGACGCACATCCTCTGGCGCACCGGCCACAAGATCGCCGAGGTGCCGATCATCTTCACCGATCGTTTTGTCGGGACTTCAAAGATGAGTGGCAAGATCGTCCGCGAGGCGATTTGGATGGTCTGGCGTCTCTGGCTGCAAAACGGCCTGCGCCGACGCCCTCGAAAAAAGAAGTAGCCCACTTGGCCAAGCGCTTGGCCAAGCGCGTCCCATCAAACCCGGACGACGCTGTTGATCAGGCAGCCGATTCCCGAAATGTGAATGGAGATTTGGTCGCCTTCCTCAAGCGTGAAATCGTCGCCCGGCACGATCCCGGTGCCGGTGAGCAGCGCGCTGCCAAACGGGAAGACTTGAGAACGGTTCATGAATTCGGCCAGTTCGCTGAAGGAGCGTTTGATCTGGTTGACACTGACGCTTCCCTCGAACATCACCTCTCCGCCACGCTCGATCTTCAGGCTGATTTCCCACTGCCGGGCCTCCTCCTCGCTTGCCCCCACCGTCACCCATGGGCCGACCGCGCAGGAGCGGTGGTACACCTTGGCCTGTGGCAGGTAGAGCAGGTTTTCACCCTCGATATCGCGCGAACTCATGTCGTTGCCCACGGCGTAGCCGGCGATGTCGCCGCGCGAATTCATCATTAAAACCAGTTCCGGTTCCGGAACATTCCACTTGGCATCAGCACGGATACCAACCGGTTCGCCGCAGGCGACAACCTTTTCGGGGAGTGACTTGAAGAAAATCTCCGGGCGCGGGGCATCGTACACCCGGTCGTAGGCGGTGGCGCTGAAGTCGGACTCCTCCATCCGTGCGTCCTTGCTGCGCAGATAAGTCACCCCGGCAGCCCAGACCTCCTGCACTTCGATGGGGGAGAGCAGGGTGACATCGTCCCTCGCCACCTCCGGCAAATCCTGTTCGCCCAGGCCGGTCAGGTATTGTTTCGGGTCGGTACTTTCGAGGATGGAAGTGATCGACTCCACGCCGGCGGCGGTCAGGTCTATTAGGGCATCGTCACCCTTGGCCAAGCCGACGCGAACCTGATTGTCCGCAGTCATGTAACGGCAAATTCTCACGGGCCGCATCGTGTGCGCTTGGCCAAGCGCGGTCAATCCTTGTCACCGGGCCAGGCGTTCCATTGCCAGCGGCGTTTCTCCGGGTTGTAGAAAAACACCATGAGGGTGATGCCCAGCATGGAGATAAAAAAGATCAGCGCATTCGGGTGGCGACCGCCCCAGTCCTTCCACGGCCAGGGGAAGTCAAAGAAGGCAAAGTTCAGGTCATGGAAAATCCAAACGCAAAAGAGTAGGGCACAGCGGATGAACAACGGGTGCTCGCCGCCTGGCTTGGCTTGCCGCGCGAACCAGACGGCAATCGTAGTGGCGAGCAGCATCGGCAAAATCAGATAGGCCAGCCAAGTGACGCTGTAGGCGGCAGGATCAACCAACGCTCGAAGCGTCTTGCCGGCGATCGGCAGGAGGGTGATCGGTAGCAGCATCAGGTACGGTCCCCAGCGGCCCTGCACGCAGAGCACCAGCGGAATCACCCCCATCATCACACCGAGGTCGTATACCCCGTCGATCCAATGGAGTTTGCTGAACTCAACCAACCCGATCAGCGTCACGTGCACCGCCAAAAGCAGCCCGACCAGCCAAGCCGGCAATGGACTCACGTCCGGCTCGGACGAGACGCCGATGCGGCGGCGGTTCAGCCATAGGCCAAGGCCAAGCACCGCACCCATCACCGTGCCGAAGGTGGTCTCCATCATGTTCCACCAGTTGAAATATTTTGTGAAAAAGCCGATGAAACTTGCGTTGTACATCCCGGGGTTCCACGCATTGCTGGCCTGAAGCGCTTGGCCAAGCGGAAAGCCCAGCGCGCCGCCGAGCAGGCCCCAGAGCGCGAGATTGCGGGCGAGCCGATCGCGCTTGGCCAAGGCGGCGTAAACGATGCCGGAGACCAGCGCGGCGAGCAGCCCACCCCAGATCTCGGGGCGATGTTTCAGTTCAACCCCCGGTTCCCATTGCCAGTGGTCGGAAAAGTAGAAGAAGGGCAGACGTTGGTTATCCGGGTCATGTGGCGTATTGAACAGCCACCACCCGAACACGACGGCCATGAGCATCCCGAGCATCAAAAGGAACATCTCGAACGGCCGGTATCGTTTGCCTCCCAGCCCGATTCCAAGGAACAGCCCGCAGAAACC
>JAPPPH010000392.1 GCA_028817635.1 Verrucomicrobiales bacterium
GGGGGGTCCTCCCGCGCGCGATCGCGCTGGTGCGCGGTGGAGTGCTGGTTGACGATCCGCCGAGGCTGATGTTTTTTTAGGACACAAACGGCGATGACAAGGCGGACAAGCACACGGTGGTGGCCACCGACTACGCCGTGGCCTGTGACCCGGCCCGTGGTCGAAGCGCAAACCCCGAGCACGCCGCCAATGGCCTGATGTGGGGGCTGGACAACTGGATTTACAGCGCGAATCACACAGTGCGATTCCGCAATACCGCCGGCGAGTGGCAACGCGAGCCAACCATCAAGCGAGGCCAGTGGGGCATCTCGATGGATAACCTCGGCCGCATCTATTACAACAGCAACAGCGACATGCTCCGGGCGGATCTCGTGCCGTCCGAGTACCTGCAGCGCAACCCGTTCAACAGCCGGCGCAGCGGCACGGCCATCCGCATCGCCAAGACACAGGAAACGTGGCCCGGCCGACTGAACCTCGGCGTCAACCGTGGTTACCGCAAAGGCACACTGCGCGCCGACGGGCCGCTTGAGGGTCGGTTGTCGCGCTTCACCGGCGCCTGTGGCCCGGTGGTTTATCGCGGGGACAATTTCCCGGCCGCCTACCATGGCAACTCGTTCATCTGCGAGCCGACCGGCAACTTCATTCGCCGCAACAAACACACCGAGGCCAACGGCACGGTCGTTGCCGAGAATGCAGAGGACGGCACCGAGTGGATGAGCAGCAGCGACGAGCGGTTCCGACCGGTGAACCTGTACAACGGGCCAAGCGGTGGCCTGTACATCGTCGACATGTATCGCGGCCTCGTGCAGCACCGGATTTACCTGACCAGCTACCTGCGCCATCAAACCGAGAGTCGCGGTCTGGAGAAGGACATCGACAACGGCCGAATTTATCGCGTGGTCCACAAGGGCGCCCGCAAGTCTCCGAAAGACTTGGCCAAGGCCAACGGCAAACAGCTCGTCGCCGCCTTGAGCAGTGACAACGGCTGGACCCGCAGCACGGCGCAGCGGCTGCTCGTCGAGAGCACCGAAGACGTGAATGCCGACTTGGCCAAGCTCGCCACCGGCGGCACACACGCCCTTGGCCGGGTACACGCACTCTGGGCGCTCGAGGGTCGCGCCGCCGTCAGCCCGGCGGTGGTTCTCGATGCGTTGGCCGATGGCAACCGCGATGTCCGCATGACGGCCGCCCGCTTGGCCGAGCCCTGGTTGAAAGTGCCCGGCAACGACGCCATCGTGGATCAGCTCGTTTTGAACACCGGCACGGACGACCTCACCGAGCTGCGCCAGATGGTGCTCTCGCTTGGCGCGCACGGGAACATCCTCACCCACATGGGCATCCGCAGCGCCCTCTACAACCACGCCGACAAGCCGTACATTCTCGACGCCGCCCTGTCCGGATTGGCCGGGAACGAACTGGAGTTTCTTGAACTACTGCTCGCCGAACGCCGCTGGCGCACAGCCGAGAACCGCGCCAACGTCATCGAATCGCTGGCCGACTGCATCTTCCGCGAAGGCCGCCCGACACGGGTCGGCAAGCTGATCTACTCCACCTACGGCCGCCGCATTCAGCCTTGGCAACGGCTGGCCATCCTGCGCGGCGTGGCGCGAAACACGTCCAAGGGCAAACCGGTTTACTTCGACGAGAAACCGAAGATGCTCACCGTGCTCCAGAAATCCAAAAACGCAGACGAAGCCAAGCTCGCCAAGTCCATCGATAAGCTGTTCCTCTGGAGTGGCAAGCCGGGCGTCAAGCCGCTCCCGCCCCTGCGGCCGTTGACCGACACGGAACAGGCGCAGTTCACGCTGGGCAAACAACTATACACCTTTACCTGCGCCACCTGCCACCAAGGGCACGGACGCGGTCAGGCCGGTGTGGCCCCACCGTTGGTGGACTCCGACTGGGTGCTCAAGAGCGACGAACGCCTCGTGCGGATCGTGCTGCAGGGCGTTGCCGGGCCGATCACGGTCAACGGACAAAAACACGACCTCGAAATGCCCGCACTCGTCGGCTTCAACGATGATCAGGTCGCCTCGATCCTGACGTACATCCGGCGCGAGTGGGATCACCGCGGCGAACCGGTCAAGACCTCGACCGTCAAGGCTATCCGCGCCGCGACCGCCGACCGCGTCGATCCCTGGACAGAGCCGGAACTGCTCAAGCTGAAGTAAGGACTGCCATCGACTCCGCGCGCTCCATCCACTTCGTCGGCATCTGCGGCACCGCGATGGCCTCGGTGGCGGCGGCGCTGAAGGAACGCGGGTTTGCCATCACCGGCTCGGATCAGGGCATCTACCCGCCGATGTCGACGTTCCTCGAGGAGCGCGGCATTGAGGCGCGGCCGTTCGACGAAGCCAACCTCGCGCACAAACCGGATCTCGTCGTGATCGGCAATGCCATCTCACGCGGCAATCCGGAGGCCGAGTACGCGCTCGAGCACAAGCTGGCCTACTGCGCCCTTCCGGAACTGCTCAAGCACCAGTTCCTGCGCGGCAAACGCTCGCTCGTAGTTTGCGGTACGCACGGCAAGACCACCACCGCCTCCCTGCTCGCCTGGCTGCTCGAGCACAACGGGCTCAACCCGAGTTTTCTCATCGGCGGCATCCCGAACAACCTTGGCCAAGGGGCGCGCTTCACCGACAGCGAATGGTGCGTGCTTGAGGGCGACGAATACGACACCGCGTTTTTCGACAAGCGCAGCAAGTTCGTCCACTACCTCCCCGAGGCAGTGGTCATCAACAACCTCGAGTTCGACCACGCCGACATCTTCGGCAGCCTCGCCGAAATTCAAACTTCGTTCCAGCGCCTCATCAACATCATCCCGCGAAACGGCCTGCTTTTGGCCAACGGCGACGAGCCGAACCTACTGCCGCTCACCGGGGTCGGGCACTGCCCGGTCCGGCACTTTGGGCTGGGCAACGACTGCGACGCGCAGGCCGATCAACTTTTGTTCAGCGAGAGCGGCTCGACTTTTCGACTGGGCAGCGCCGAGTTTCGCATTCCGATGATCGGTGAATTGAACGTCCGCAACGCACTCGCCGCGCTGCTCATGGCGCGCTACGCCGGGTTGAGCGATGAACAGATTCAGGCCGGCTTCGACACGTTTGAAGGCATCCGGCGTCGGATGGAAATTCGCGGCGAAGTCAACGGCGTCACCGTGATCGACGACTTCGCCCATCACCCCACCGCCATCCGCGAGACCCTCAAGGCGCTTGGCCGGCGATTCCCCGAGCGCCGGGTCTGGGCCATCTTCGAGCCGCGCAGCAATACCACGCGGCGCAACCACTTTCAGCTCGAGCTGGCCGAGGCGTTGCGCTTGGCCAAGCGCGTCGTCGTGGCCGAGGTTGCCCGGCTCGAGCAGGTGCCGCCCGAAGAACGCCTCAACCCCGCCCAACTCATGGCGGATATTCGCGCCGCCGGCGTCGAGGCAGATTACCTGCCGACCGCCGACGAGATCGTCGCCCACGTCGCGCCGCAAGCCCGGTCCGGCGACATCCTTTGTGTTCTCAGCAACGGCGGATTCGACAACATCCACCAAAAGCTGCTCGACGCTCTCGAGGCTTGAGTGCTTGGCCAAGCGAAGCCGCAACACCGCCTCATTTTTTCCTGCTTTTTCCCACTTGACTATCCGGCCTGCCTAGGCACTTTTCTCGAAAACGGAGCTTTACGGTTCCCCCGATGACCGTGTCACGAAAGGAGCAAATATGCTGAAGATCAATGCAGGTAACGGCAGCGGCGATTTCTGTGACGGGATCGCTCGACGCGACTTTATCCGTATCGGTGCCATGGGCATCGGCGGATTGACCATGGCCAACCTCCTCGAAGCCGAAGCCCAAGCTGGCATCGGCTCGTCGCACAAGGCGGTCATCAACATCTTCCTGCCTGGAGGCCCGCCGCATCAGGACATGTTCGACCTAAAGATGGACGCCCCGCGCGAGATCCGCGGCGAATTCAAGCCCATCTCCACCAACGTCCCCGGCCTGCAGATCTGCGAGGAATTCCCGCTCATGGCCAAGATGATGGACAAGTTTACCGTCATCCGCTCCATCGTTGGTGCCACCGGCGGCCATGACGCCGAGCAGTGCATGACCGGCCGCTCCAACCGAAACCAGCCTCCCGGTGGCTGGCCCAGCATCGGCTCAATTTTGTCCAAGCTCAACGGCCCGGTAAAACCGGACATGCCGCCATTCATCGGGCTGTCGCCCAAGACCGGCCACATCCAGTGGAGCGATCCCGGCAAGGCCGGCTTCCTCGGCCCGGCCCACGCGGCGTTCCGACCGTCCGCCGAGGGCAAGGAGGACATGACTCTCAATGGCATCACCCTCGAGCGGTTGAGTGACCGCAAAAAACTGCTGCAAAGTTTCGATCAACTCCGTCGCGACGTCGACAACTCCGGACTCATCGAGGGCATGGACGCCTACAACCAGCAGGCGTTTGGCATGCTCACCTCCGGCAAACTCGCCGACGCGCTCGACCTCGAGAAGGAGGACGTCAAACTGCGCGACCGCTACGGCCGCGGCACCGCCAAGCTGCAGGCCGACGGGGCGCCCAAGCTGCTCGATCACTTTCTCCTCGCCCGCCGCCTCGTCGAGGTCGGCGTTCGCTGCGTGTCGCTTTCGTTCAGTCGCTGGGACTGGCACGGCGGTAACTTCCGCCGCGCCCGGCAGGATTTCCCGATGCTCGACCAGGGGCTCACGGCGCTCATCGAGGATCTCCACCAGCGGGGTCTCGACAAGGACGTCGTCGTGGTTTGTTGGGGCGAATTCGGCCGCACACCAACCATCAACAAGGATGCCGGCCGCGACCACTGGCCGCGAGTCTCCTGCGGCTTGCTCGCCGGCGGCGGACTCAAGCATGGTCAGGTCATCGGCGCGACCGACCGCCTCGGCGGAGAGGCCAGCGAACGGCCGGTCACCTTCGGCGAGGTGCACGCCACGCTGTACCACGCGCTTGGCATTGATCCAAACACCACCACGGTCAACGACCTCAACGGCCGACCGCATTACCTCGTCGAGAACAACTCGCAGCCGCTGCATGAAGTGGTTTAACCGGCGATTTCATATTTCGAACATCCCTCCTTGGCCAAGCCGGGAGGGATTTCTTTTTGCGGTCACCGCCGCCCTGCTGCTGGGCCAAGCGCTTGGCCAGGCGCAAGACCTTCGGCTCACCGTCAAGCCCGGCTCGCCGCTCGAGTTCACGTGGCAAACGACATCCGTCACCCTGGCCGAGTCGCCACAAATCATCCCCGACACGCAGCTCGAGACATCGGCTGACCTGAAAAACTGGCAACCGCTTGGCCAAGCGCACGCCGGCGGCCTCAACGCCGATCCGAAGACGATCACCCAAGCCATCTCACCCACCGATGGCATCCGCTATTTTCGGGTTCGGGCACAAGTCAACCTGCCCAACGCTGACCTGGCCAAGCGCAACCTCGTCGGGGCCGACCTGCGCGGGGCAAACCTTGCGATGGCTAGCCTCACCAACGCCGAACTTGCGATG
>JAPPPH010000207.1 GCA_028817635.1 Verrucomicrobiales bacterium
CGTCAGATGGGTATACGAGACCGGGTGATCGCCTGGGCACCGTCCGGGCTGATGGCGACTGCATAAATCAGGCCGGTGTGCCCCTCGAGCACGCTCCCGGCCGGGGCTTTGGATTGATACCAAACACGCGCGGAGCCGTCCTCAAATACCGTAATGACTCGGCTCTCATCCGGGGTAAATGCCTCGGATTCCAGCACGGCGTCGAATTCCTCAAGGATGGCGGGCGGCTCTACAGCGAGATCGGCCTCGTCGGGCGGAACGGTGGGGGGTGTATCGGTTGCGGCTTTGGCAAACACGGCCTGAAGAGGCGGCAAATGATCCTCGATGGTTTTGAGGAGTTTGCCGTTTGTGGCATCCCATATGCGGACCTTCAGGTTTTCGGTGATGGTGGCGGCTTGTTTGCCGTCCGGGCTGAAAATGGCGTTCTCGAGAAAATTATTGTGGCCGACGAGCATGGCTGTTTCACGACCATCGGCGAGGTTCCAAATGCGCGCGGTCTTGTCAAAGGAGGTGGTGACGAGCCGGTCGCCGGTGATATCGAACACGAGAGAGTTAATCTCGTCCTCGTGCCCCTTGAGTACCGCGAGGTTTTTTCCGTCCCGGGCATTCCAGATGTGGACGGTCTTGTCACCGGACCCGGTGGCGATGCGTTCGCCGCCCGGGCTGAAGGCGACCGCCTCGATCACGTCGTCGTGTCCCTTGAGGACGTGGAGCAGTTTGCCATTTTTGGAATCCCAAATCCGTGCGATGGCATCCTCCGAGCCGGTGACTAGGATGGAGTCGTCCGGGCTGTAGGCGACGGAGTAGATGCTTTTGTTGAACCCCTCCAGCACGGTCAGTTGCGGATTGACCTTCTTCAGGAGGTAGCCCCACTCAAAGTTGCGGTATCGTTCCGGAGCGTCCAGCAAAGCTTGTGTGGCGGAGCTGTAGTTTTTCTCCTTCGCGTAGTTGGCGGCCTGGAGTACCTGCGAACGGTAGAGCCGTTCCTCGGCCTCGTTCTTGGCGGCGACCGCCTCGTTGCGGTTAGCCACGGCCCAGATGGAGAGCAGGGTCATCACGGCGGCGAGTGCGAGGGAACTGGCGCCCATGATGGCGGCGCGCCGGTTTTTTCGGGCGAGGTCGCGTTGCTTTATTTCATCGAAGCCAACGCCGAGCAGGCCGGATAAAATCTTCATCAACGAGTTGGCCTTGCCGTCCTTGCCGGGGCGGGCGTCGGCGGCGATCGGCTCGGCGGCGGTGTCGGTCAGGTCGCCGTTTTCGTCGGCGACGAACTTGACCGCCGGCGGAAAGCATTCCTCGAGGCTAAGCTCCGGTTTCTCGTTGCCGTATGGTTCCCCATCGACGATCAGGCAGACGATGCGGTTTTGCTTCCCGAGTTTCTTGAATGTCTTTATCTCCTCGTTCACCCACTTGGACTTGGCGGAGTTGGGGGAACAGATCACGATGAGGTGGCTGGAGTTGACGAGTCCATCGCGGATCATCTCGCTCAAGTCGGAGGCGGTGGGGAGTTCCTCCCGGTCGCGGAAAACAGGGAACAGCCGCTTGGGGACCGGCCCGTAAATCGTCTCGCGGCCGATCACGCCCTTGGGCACGCGATAGCCCTCGATACTGCGATGCAGCCAGCGTCCCCAGCTTTCGTCACGATGGGAGTAGCTGATGAATGCCTTGTATTTGAAGGCTGACTTGTTGTCTGGCATGCGGTTGCATGTTACTTGCAGATGGTGTTTATGCAAGGAATGGGAATAAGTCTTGGGGCGTTAATTGCCGGACTCGAAAAAACATCCAACTTGGTGGGTTTTTTTCGTGCATTCAAATTGGGATATGTTACCAACTGCCCAACCAATGAAACAGTCACTCAAACGCAACCCCGGCCGAACCCTTGGCTTCGGTCGTTATCTTGCGCCCACATTTTTGGCGGCAACAGCGTCCCTGTCAGCGGTGGAGTTCGAGAACGACACCATTGAGGGGAGTCTGGACACTACGCTGAGTTTCGGTGCGTCTTTCCGGACAACCGGCGCGTCACTCGACAATATCGGCATCGCCAATGGCGGCAATCGCTACTCCGTCAACGGGGACGACGCGAACCTGAACTACGATACCGGCCTGTTTTCCGACGTGGCTAAGGGCACGCACGACCTCGAGCTTGGCTTCAAGAACTTGCCGGACCTTGGCCTTTTCTTGCGCGGCACATATTTCATCGACTTTGAAAACATCCGTGGCGACAGCCCCTTGAGCGACTCGGCCAAGCGCGAGGTGGGCCGGGACATAGAACTGCTTGACGCCTATCTCTCCTACGACCTGCCGCTCGCAAGGCCAATCAACATCCGTCTGGGCAACCAGGTGATTAACTGGGGCGAGAGCACGTTCATCCAGAACGGCATCAACGTCATCAACCCGATCGACGTGACCAAGTTCCGCATCCCGGGATCCGAGTTGCGCGAGGCGCTTCGGCCAGTGCCACTGTTGTCGGCCTCGGCGGAGTTGACTGACACCCTGACGATTGAGGGCTTTTACCAGTTCAAGCAGGAGGAACTGGAGATCGATCCTTCAGGGAGCTACTTCAGTCTCAAGGACACAGTGGGCCCGGGGGCAACCCACGCGATGATTGGCTTTGGCAGCTTCGGCCAGCCAAACATGGAGAGTTGGGTGGATAATCCGCTCTACGGTTTGCTTGAAGGAGAGGCGGCCAAGGTGCCGACCATCTCCAACCCGGGTTTCAACCCGGCACTGCCGCCCAGTGCGGCTAACGCACCGTTTTTGCCCTCGAACGCAGCTGGCATCCCCAAGGGTAGCAGCCGCAGGGCCAGTGATGACGGCCAGTTCGGATTTGCACTTCGTTATTTTGCCGAAGAGCTGAACGAGACCGAGTTCGGTTTTTACTTCATCAACTACCACAGCAGGCTGCCTTACTTTGGCGCGACCACCGGCCGTAACATTCTGGCCGAACTGCAGCCGGTTATTTCACAGGTAAAAGCCGGGCTTGGCCAAGTGGACGGGTTGATGGCCCAGGTCACGGGAGGCTTGGCTCAGGTCAACGGTGGCTTGGCCGAGGCCGAGGCCGGCTTGGCCCAGTTGAGCGGCGCGATATCCCAGATGGAGGCTGCGGACCCGAATAACGCTCAATTGGCAGAACTTAAGGCGCAACAAGCTGCTGCGCTTAGCCAACAGCAGGGGCTCTTGGCCAAGCAGGCGGAATTGAACGCATCAAAGGCGGCGCTGGACGCGCAGCAATCGACGTTGACCGGCCAATTGACCAGCCTCCAGACATCGCTCCCGCAGCTTTACCCCGGAACCGCCCGGTATTTTTTGGAATATCCAGAGGATATTCAGCTTTACGGCATCAGCTTTAATACTGAGCTTGGTGCCACTGGCATCTCTGTGCAGGGTGAAGTCTCTTACCGAAACGATATGCCGCTTCAGATTGACGATGTGGAACTCCTAGTCGCCGGGTTGATGCCGTCCAGGCCATTTTTGGCCGACATTGGCACGATACCGGTGGTGGACACTAACGGGGATGGTGTACCTGATATGGGTAATCCGGCTTGGAAGGGCGTCAGTATGTCCCAACTTGGCTATCAGGATTTTAACAGCTACGTCAAGGGGCACAAACGGTTCGATGTCTGGCAACCGCAGTTTACTGTGACCAAGCTCTTTGGCCCGACGGCTGGCGCTTCACAGTGGGTACTGGTGGGTGAGACCGCCGCAACCATTGTTCCGGATTTGCCGAGTAAAAGTGAACTTCGCTTTGACGGACCGGGTACGGCACTGAGTGGCAACGCGCTGGCTCCGGTGATCCTCTCCGGGGCGGGCGGGCATGCGCGGGATCGATACGAACCGGCGGATGCCTTTGCGGATGATTTCTCATGGGGCTATCGGCTCGCTGCCAGATTTGATTACACGGATGTTTTTGGAGGCGTGAATCTTTCGCCGGCAGTTGCTTTTTCCCATGACGTTGATGGCATCACGCCGGGACCAATTGGGAACTTCCTGCAGGATCGCAAGAGCGTGACTGTCGGCGTGACGGCTACCTACCAGAACTCATGGCAAGGCGCCATCAAGTACACGGAGTACTTTGGCAACGAGCAATACAACCTGATGGCGGATCGCGACTTCCTGTCAGCGGTAGTCCAATACTCCTTCTAACCCGGGATTGAATTTAAAATGAAACAATACACAGTGCATTCATTAGTGACTTCGGCCTTGTTTGCGGCCGGTTTGGCCACCGTCAACGCGGAGATCACCGAGGAGGAGGCGGCGCGATTGGGCAAGGATTTGACACCCCTCGGTGGTGAGATGGCCGGCAACGCTGATGGCACCATCCCCAAGTACGAGGGCGGTATCACCAAGCCGTTGCCGGGGTTCAAGCCGGGTGATCATCACCCCGACCCGTTCGCGGAAGACGAGGTGCTATTCACCATTACTGCTGCCAATGCGGACCAGTACGCCGCCAAGCTGACTGATGGACACAAGGCGTTACTTGCTCAGTATCCGGACACCTACAAAATGCCGGTTTACCCGACTCGGCGCAGTGCAGCTGTTCCGAAGTTCCGTGAGGATGCGGTCAGAAATTCGTCCTTCGATGTCAAACTGGTCAATGATGGGAACGGTGTGAACATGATGACGGGTGGAATCCCGTTTCCGATTCCCAAAAACGGTCTAGAGGTGATCTGGAATCATCTTTTTCGGTATCGTGGCGTGACAGGATTGCGGAAGGTTGGTCAGGTCGCCCCCACACGGTCCGGCAAATACACCGTTGTTCAGCTTGAGGAAAACTGGTTGTGGAAATTTCAGTATACAGGTGAACAAGTGACGAAGGACAATAATGTCTTCGTCTATTTCGAACAGAGAATCACCTCTCCGGCGCGTCTTGCTGGAACCATCCTTATGGTTCATGAAACGGTCGACCAAGTTGTTCAGCCTCGCAAGGCATGGGTGTACAACACCGGTCAAAGGCGTGTTCGCCGGGCACCCAACGTGGCCTATGACAATCCCGGGACGGCGGCGGACGGCTTGCGCACCGCGGATCAGCTGGATTTGTTTAACGGGTCACCTGATCGGTACGAATGGAAGCTGTTGGGAAAGAAGGAAATGTACGTTCCATACAATTCCTACAAGTTGCATAGCGACAAACTAAAGATATCGGACATAATTAAGCCGCTGCATATCAACCAAGAGCACACCCGCTACGAGCTACATCGAGTCTGGGTTGTGGACGCCACGCTGAAACCAGGCAAAAGGCACATATACAAGAAGCGCCGTTTTTACGTTGACGAGGACAGTTGGAGCGCTCTGGTTGTGGATCAGTATGACAATCAGGATAGGATGTGGCGAGTCTCCGAGGCGCACTGTATTAACTATTATGATTTGCCGGCTATTAGTTCCACGTTGGATGTCCACACCGATATTTTGTCAGGCCGGTATTTGGCTCATGGTCTGGACAACGAAAACGAGATGTACGATTTCGAATATCAAACGATGTCCAGCGACTACACCCCGG
>JAPPPH010000287.1 GCA_028817635.1 Verrucomicrobiales bacterium
GTCAAGGTAATCGGCCAGCGTCGACTCGAAATCGTCGCGCGTCGAGATCTGCACCACCCGCTTGTTGAACGGTTTCACCGGGCCGAACCGCTTGGCGTACCACGGGGCGACCTTGCGGAACATCAGGCAGCCGCGCTGCTCGCCGAACACCTCGAGCATCAGGTCAAAATGCCGACGCATCACCCGCACCCTCTCGACGAATGCCGGCTCTGGCATCAGTTCGCCGGTTTTTAAAAAGTGATCCGTGTGGCGGAAAATCCACGGGTTGTAAAACGCGCCGCGCCCCACGCTCACCCCATCGCAGCCGGTGGCCTCGATCATGTGTCGCGCCGACTCCGGGGTCGTCACGTCGCCGTTGCCGATCACCGGAATCTCCCTCGCAGCCTCCGCCACCTCGCGGATGCCAGCCAGATTCACCGTCCCGGTGAAGCCCTGCTCCCGCGTCCGGCCGTGGATAAATACCGCGCGCACGCCGACGTCCTCCAGCACGCGCACGAGGTTCGGCGCGGTGATGTTGTTGTCGTCCCAACCGAGTCGCATCTTGGCCGTGATCGGGATCTTCACCGAATCGACCATCATCTTCACGAGGTGCGCGGTCTTGTCCAACTCGGTCATCATCGCCGAACCGCCTCCGGTCTTGCACACCTTGCGCACCGGGCAGCCCATGTTGATGTCGATCGAGTGAATGCCGATCGACTCGAGGTATTGCGAGGCATCGCGCATTTCCTCCGGCACAGCGCCAAAGAGCTGCACTGCGAGTGGGCTGTCCGCCTCGTTCGTCTCGATGAGTTTGAGCGCCTTGGGGTTGCGCTCGAGCAGTGAACGCGCGTTGACGAGGTCCGTGGTCGTCAGGCCCAACCCACCCACCTCGCGCAGCACCAGCCGAAACGGCAGGTTCGTGTACCCCGCCAGCGGCGACAAAAAGAGGTTGGATTCAAGTTGGAGCGACCCGAATTGCATAACCCAAAACGCGACACCCAGCGTAAGGCAGAAGAAAAAACCGTCGCGACAAAAAAGTGCGCTTGTATTCCGGGATCTGCATCACAATTCTCCGGCTTCGGGCAGTATGCTCAGGAAGAGGTTTTGCCCCGAAGGGGCAATATGTAATAGCCCGGGGCAACGCCCCGGGAGCGGCAACCGCTAACCGAACAAGCCCTGAAGGGGCGACATCATGCCTCAATCGCTATCACAGATTTTGGTTCACTTGGTTTTCTCAACGAAAAACCGGGAAGCGTGGCTGGCCGATTCCATCCGCGATGAGCTGCATGCCTACATTGGGGGCGTCATCAAATCTCAAAATGGAACGCTTCTCAAAGCTGGATCAGTGGATGATCACATACATTTACTAGCGGATCATCCCAGAACAGTGTCACCGGCGAAATTGGTTCAGGAGATCAAGACCGGCTCGTCGAAGTGGATCAAAACAAAAGGCCCACGTTATACCAAGTTCGCTTGGCAAACCGGTTACGGCATCTTTTCCGTCAGTCCGTCACACAAGAATGCGGTAATCTCATACATTGAAAACCAAGCGAAACACCACGATACGAATTCGTTTCAAGACGAGTACCGAAATCTTCTCGGCAAATACGGTATTCAATTTGATGAACGATACATTTGGGATTGAATGAATGTCGCCCCTTCAGGGCTCTTCTTTTTTGCCCATGATCCCCGGGGCGTTGCCCCGGGCTATCACATTTCAGCCCTTCGGGCTTTCCACGTCATTTACGGATCCGCTTGGCTCAATCAGATTTCTCACTCTCCACCGGATTCGGTCGACCGTTGGCCAGGCGGGTTATTGGACGCCAGGGTTGGCCCGGAGGTCGAAGCAGGAGACGTTGTCGTCCATTCGCAGGTAGAGTTTGCCGTCGACGATCACCGGTGAGGGGCACCACATGGCCTTGATTCGTGTCTTGCCCAACTCGCGATGGGCCTTGGTGTCGGTGTCGATCATCACGAGGTCGCTGCCTTTCTTTTCCAGCGCAATCATTTTCCCGTCGGCAATGATCGGAGAGGAGATGGTGCTTTGGCGCGACTCCTTCCACTTCAACTTGCCGGTGGCCAACTCGACGCACATGTGCCACTCGCCGCCGGTTAGGTAAACGTGCCCTCCAAAAATCACCGGGGACGACTGCGAGCGTCGCTCCGACATCGGGAAGTTCCAAACCTGCTCGGCCCCGCCCTTGGCCAAGCGATACGCCGCGAGACCGACTTTTTTGTCCTTGCTGTAAACCACCATCCAGTCGCCGGAGATGACCGGGGTGGAGTCGCCGCCGCCGGCGATCTTCCAGGCGGTCTCGCCGGTCTCAGGGTGGACGGCGACGTATGCCTTTCTATCGCTGCAGATCAGCCGCTTGCCCGCTTGGCCAAGCGCCAGCACAGGCGAGGAGTTGCTGCTGCGCACATCGTCATTTTCCCAAAGCAACTCACCGGACTTTGCATCGTACGCCGTCAATTGCCCGGCAATCAAAAATAGACGACCGTCATCGACGAGAATGGAGGACGCCGGCCCCTTGCCGCGCTTGGGTAGCGGCGCCGCCCAGAGCCGCTTGCCGCTTTTGGCGTCCATGCAATAGACGTGCGTGCTGCCTGCGGCAAACAGCCGGCCATCGGCCACGCAGGGAGTGCTCGACGACTTGCGGCCGGTCGGCTCGCCGGGCGCCTCGGTTTTCCAAAGTCGCTTGCCGCTCTTAGCGTCGAGGCACACGACGACGTCCTTGGCCACGCGCACGGTGTTCGGGATCGCCTTGAGCAGTTCGCGCTTGGCCAAGCGGCTGATTGGCTGGGCCTCCATCCATTTTTGTAACTCGGCGTCGTTCTTAAATCGTTGATCACCCTTCTGCGCCACGCGCCGCATGTCTTCAAACGGGATCGCGGCACGGCCCTTTTTGAATCGACTGACAATCCAACTGCCGTTGCGCTCGGCCTGCTCGGCCGACAGGTTATCTGCCACCCACTTTTCCGACCACTCGGTGAGCTTGCGCCCGCGCAGGCGGGGGCTCAACGACTCGCGCGCCTTTTCCATTTTCGAGATGATCGGTTCCAGCAGGGTCAAATTCCGGTAGCCGAGCTTGCGCAGGAGGAGCGCGTTGATCTCTCGCTCCTCCGACGGCTCGTCGTCGTGCCACACGAGGCTGATGTAGGTTTTGCCGTCGGCCACCACCACGCTGCCGTGGCCGCCGTCGTCACCGCTGGGGATGGTTTCGCTGCGCCAAAGCAGCTTGGGGCCGCCCTCCGGCCATGCGCCCAACAGCGGCACGCCGTCCGCCACCACGCCATTGCGCTGGCTCCCCCGCCACTGCGACCAGTCACCAGCGATACCCGTCGACCAGACGGCACCCAGTGCGAACAATAGAATACTACCGCAACGCATCATTGAAGGCGGGACGATGCCGCCGCTGGTGTCGCCGCGCAAGGTTTTGAATGACCGCAGGTGCAGCCAAACGCAGCTTGTATTATAACAGGCGCTCCACTAGCTTCTGCCCGAATGGCACTGGAAGACCACGTCGGCGACGTCATCGGCAAGGCCCGCAAAGGGCTCGGTGTTGAGCTTGAAAAAGTCGCCGAAGCTGCCGGGCTTGGTACAGACAGCTACGCTCGGTTCGAGGAGGAAGGCACGCTTGAAGAGCTGCCCGACTTTGACAAGGTCGGCGCGCTGCTCGGGCTTGCGCCCGACAAACTGGCCACCATCGCCACCGGCTGGATTCCGCGCGCGGCGGATCTCACGGAAAACAAAACCGTGCGGCAGATCACGACCAACGAGGGCATGGAGGTGCACTGCTATCTTGCCTGGGACGCCGAGACCCGCGAGGCGGCATTGTTCGACACCGGCTGGAGCGCGGAGCCGATCCTGAAGGAAATTCAGGAACATGGCTTGACGCTGAAACACCTGTTCATCACCCACACGCATCACGATCACATCGCGGCGTTGACGCCGATGCGGAAAAAGTTCCCCGAGTTAGAGCTGCACTCCAGTTCACCCAACGCGCCGGAACGCCAGCGCAACCGCCCTGAACAGGTCGTCGAGTTGGGGGCACTGCAAATCACTGCTCGCGAGACACCCGGCCATGCCGATGACGGCGCGACGTACGTGATAGACAACTTTCCCGGATTCGCCCCGAAAGTGGCCGTGGTGGGTGATGCGATCTTTGCCGGGTCGATGGGCGGTGCACCGAACCATTACCAACTCGCTCGCGAGAAGGTGCAGTCGGAGATTCTCAGCCTTTCAGCTGAGACGATCCTTTGCCCAGGTCATGGCCCCATCACCACCGTCGCCGAGCAGCACATCGTCAACCCGTTCTTTTGAGCCACCGGGCGTTTTTGGCAGCTCGATGACCGATTTTTCCAAGCTGAATGAAAAAAAGACATCAGAAACGCTCAATCCGCCCCTATTTTGAGGGAGTCAGCGTATTGAAAAAAAAATTATTCAGCGGTTGACATTGAGCCCGGCGGGATTACGATTCGGGGCGCTTAAAAACGTTTTTGGCCACTAGAACACAAAAACTTATGAAAAACGTAGCTTTAACGACAGGTTTATTGGTCGCCGGAATTATGTTCACGGCACAGGCCAACGCCCGGGAGGGGCAAGCCTTGGTACAGACCGTCAGCGGCGAAGCCAAGATGACTGTGGACGGGAAAAAGTGGGTGCCACTTCAAGTCGGCGCACTGCTGAAGACTGGCACCACCGTCAAGACCGGTGCTGAGGGTCGCACGGATTTATTCCTTGGGCTCAACGGTTCAATGCTTCGCCTTGTTGGTGACACTGAGTTGACTTTCAGCCGGTTGACCATCGAGGAGTCTCCGATCGAGCCGATCGCCCAGACCGAGATGATTTTGAAAAGTGGCCGCGCCATCGGCAACGTCCGCAAGCTGCCCATGGGTTCGAGCTATGTCGTCAAAACTCCAAAAGGCGAGGCCAACGTCAAGGGAACCGTTTACGACATCAATGCGGAAGGTGAGTTGGTTGTGGTCACCGGCAAGGTGAAGTACACCGACAAGACCAACGGCAAGGAAGTGTTGATTGCCAGCGGCGAGAAATACTCCGGCGGTCGTGAGTTGAAGGCCAGCGATGACGAGAAGTCCGATGCGGCTGCAGCTGCTCCGCCGGATGCCCCGGTTTTCCCCGGGTTCACCATCAAGGTGCCGCTTCGTCAGGGCGTCTGGGAGACCCAGCGCATTGCCCCGACCAATTTCATCTCCCCCACCCCGAGCTTTTTCGGTGACTTGGTCATCCGCTCCGGTAACGAGTTTGCTCCGGATCGCTTGGAACTGAATCTGGACGCCGCCACCGGCAGCGAGCTGACCGTGGGACAGGAGTTGAAACCTTCCGACCTGCAGTTGAGCATCGGCGGAGGTGCCATCAGCGATGATGATGCCGTGATCGTGGTTGAGGAAGCCATTGGAGGTGGCAAGAAGCTGGTCGTCAAATCCAAGACCGGTGAAGCCTTCGTCGGGGGCGAAGTTGCATCAGCCAGCG
>JAPPPH010000031.1 GCA_028817635.1 Verrucomicrobiales bacterium
CACGAGCATCGGGCAATTCGCCACCCGAAACACACCGCGCTCCTTCAATCTTGATCCGGATGACCGTTGGATGATCGCCGCCGGACAGCGCTCACACGATCTACACGTGTACAAGCGCGATGGTACCAATGGAAAGTTGAAGCGGATTCATCAGCAACCCACCGGCCAAGGCCCGGCATGGGTGCAGTTCATCCCGAAAAAATAACAACGCTGCGCTTGGCCAAGCATGAACCACGAAGATCTCGAAGCACATGAAATTAGGTCGCGAGATTATTGCAGTTTCTTCCCTATAAAATCGGTGGCTCTGTGACGAATTGTTCCTCTTAAAAAACTGCGGACTCGCATAGAGTGATCCGCATTATACTGAATGCAGATGAACAGGTTGAAATTGATCTGTGAAATCTGTGTCTCGCCCCAAGGACGGCTGGGGACAGCCGTCCCTACCTTGCGCTTGGGTTACTGCTTGAGGCGGGCGGTGTGGTAGGCCAGACGCTGGTCGGCGGTCATCGACGCGAAATCCGGCGCGCCATCGGCCTTGGTCGGCCAAGCGGCGACGGGCGCGTTACGCTTGGCCAAGCGCTTGGCCGGCATCGTCACGATGGTCTTGCCGCCCTCATCGCCGTATCGCATCGACTGCTCGGTCAACTCGAGGTCCTGCTCCAGCGAAAGCTTGGGCGTGATCCCCTTCCCTTGCAGCACGCCGTGGTAGGCGTGGACGGCTTCCTCGGGTGAAATCTTGTCCTCGGAGATCAATCGTAAAAACTCGATGAAGGCCAGCTGATGCTCGGCGTTGTTGATCTTGCGCCCAAACAGCGCCAGTCGTGCGCCGTATTTTTTGGCATCGTGCAGTAGACGAAATGCGTCGTACGTCGTACCCGCGCTGCCGCCCAACACGCCGACCGCCATATTGGAATCGTACTGGCAAATCTCCTCCATGTAGCGCGGGCCGTGGTAGACGATCTTGAGGAAAACCGGACGCCCGGCCTCGGTAATCCCGGCGAGCGTGCGCAGAATCTGGTCGTTGATGAAGGCACCCAATTTCTCCGGCGGGATACCGCTGTCGACGTTGGGATCGAACACCTCAAGGAAGTAGCGAAACCGCTTGCGCTCGGCCTCCTCTCGAAATGCATGAAACGCCTCGAGCGTGCGCTTGTCCTGCTCGAGATCGTTGAGGTAGGTGACGGAGTACAGGCCAAGGTTTGCTCCGGGAAAAGTGTCGGTGCTGCGGTCGCAGTCCAGTTGGCCACACTGGATGTGATCGATGCTCGCGGAACGAAACGGCTGCGCCGGATGGCTCAGGTAATTGCCGTGACGCGCGGCCCACACGTCCGTCGCGTCGTTGGCGCGGGCAGCCGGGGTAATGTGGGAGTTTTGAAACAGGCCTTCCTTGATGGTGAGCTGCTCATTGACGTGGGCCGACATGAGCATGATATCGACCAGCCCCTGCTCCACGACCTCGCGGATAATATCGAGAAACTCGGGCAGGTTCCGGTAGCCAAACTCATCGCGCGACCAAATCTCCGGCGAGAACTGCGCTGGGTGCGCACCTTGGGAAGAAAGATATCGGCGATGGCCAAGCGAACGAACCCCGAACGCCATGTCCGGGTCCTTGGCATCGGCGATAACAAACGAATCGCTCGCAGCAGGGTTTTCCCTGTAGGCAGCCAGCTTGGCATCGAGCGATTTCATCTGGCGCTTGGCCAAGCGCTTGGCTCAGCCCTTAAGACGGTTCAGGATTTCGTCGGTGACGGCCTTGACGACGGTCTCCGCCTCCGGATCAGTCTTGGTGCCGTTGTCGCCACCCTTCGCCGGCACGGCGCAGGTCACCCCCGGACGCCACTCGTCATTATCGCACAGTTCGCATTCCTTGAGGCCGATGCGGGGATCCGGCACACCGAGCGTCTGCTTGATGTCGAGCAGGTCCTTCAGGTGCTTGGGCGAAAACTGTTTCGGCTGCACACCAAGCTGCGTGGTCACCAGAACGGTGCGGCAGTAAGCCTCGACGATCTCCATCTTGAAGTAGGCGTCCTCGATGCTATGGCTCCACGACACAACGCCGTGATTTTCCATCAGGACCGTGTTGTGCTTATCGACCAGCTCGGCCACCTTGAGCCCCATCTCCGGTGTGCCCGGCGTCTCGTACGGGGCGATCGGCACGCGGCCGATGAAAACTTCGATCTCCGGGATCATGCAGGTCGGCGGCTGCACACCGGCCACGGCAAACCCGGTGGCGTACGGCGGGTGCGCGTGCGACACGGCACGGGCCTTGGGCTGCGCCTTCATGATCGAGAGGTGCATCAAAATTTCACTGGTGCGTTTCTTCACCCCGGCCAACTGGTTGCCGTCGAGGTCGACAAGGCAAAGGTCCTCCGGCTTCATGAAGCCCTTGGAAACGAGCGTCGGCGTGCAAAGCACCACGTCCTCGGTCAGTCGAATCGAGAGGTTGCCACCGTTGCCGTCGACGTAGGCCCGTTGCCAGAGTCGGCGGCCCACATCACAAATCTGTTCCTTCAACTCGTGTACCGCCGGACTGTTGAACAGCCGCTCGAGGTCGGCCTTGGGCGAGTTGGCGCGCACGGACTGGTCGATGCCGCGTTCGTCCCCCGACCCGCCTCCCGCGGATGGAGCCACAGGAGATGCGCCGGAGCGCCTGGCCCGTTGCACGCCCAGTTCATTCAGGCGATCGCGCGCCGACGGGGTGATCACCGCATCAGCAGGGATGCTGCCCAGTGCGCCACTGCGATGCAGATCGTCGATGTCTTTTACGCTATAAACTTTCTTCATTTGTCTTCGTTAAATTTAATTCTTCGGTTGGTGAAACACCGTGTCCACCAGAGCGGCATTGATGGCGTCGATCGGGGAGGGCTCGGAGAACGGCGAGGCCGCTTCGCGTCCCTCGATGAACCCAATCGTCTGGCCGACGTCGCCGCCCAGCGCGTCGTACACCACCAGACTCGGCTCCGGAGTCATGCCCTCGGGCGGCTCCTCTCCACTCTGGAATTGATCCCGGGTGTAGGGGTTGACCACCAGCCAACGCGCCCCTTCGAACGCAGGAATCGTCTGGCTGAGCGTCACTCGCCCGATGACCTTGCCCAGTCTCATGCCGATTTTTCCTCCTCCATGCGGTCGATGATGCCGGTGATCATCATGCGCACCGGGCTGCGGTTGTCGCCCACTGCCTTGCGCGCAGCCAATCCGTCGGACGACACGACCACACGCTGGTGCATGCCGGACCCGTAGGGATCGATCGCAACGATCGGCGTGCCGTCGTCCTCGCCCTCGAGGTTGATCGGTTGACAAACCACCAGCCGCCAGCCGTCGAGACTGGGATGCTTGCGGGTTGCCACGATGTTGCCCTCGACTCGAGCCAGACGCATGCTCAGTAAATCCTCAAGTTATCGACCATCACACAGCGGCGCACCCGGGTAAACGTCCGCGGATTGGTCACGCCCTCGCCGGTCGGCGTGGCGATTGAAAAGCTCAGATACCCCTCTCCGCCCAGACCCAGTCCGGCCATGCTCGGCCCGTTTTTCACGAACAACGTCGTGTCGAGCGCCCGGCCCATCGCGGTCATGTGGTTGACGTCGTGCGAGTGAATGATGGCGGTGTGACGATAGTTGTGTTCGGATTTTTTCGCGGCCTCGATGCCTTCCTCGACGCTTCGTACGCGCACAATTGGCAGCATCGGCATCATTTGTTCCTCCTCGACAAAAAGATGATCGGCACTCGTCTCGGTGAAGAGCAACTGGGTCCCGGCCGGGGCGTTGACCCCGGCAGCCTGCGCCAGCACAGGAACGTCCTTGCCGATAAAATCCTTGTTCGTCGCAGCGTGCCCGCAGCCTGCGCCCTGCCCTTCCGGGAAGACGAACGCGGCCTGTGTCAACGCGTCGAGTTGCGAGCCGTTCAGTCGAACGGCAGCGTGGCGTTCCATCGCGGACATGAACGCATCCGCGACACTGTCCAGCACGAACACCTGTTTTTCGCCGATACAAAGTAGATTGTTGTCGTACGCCGCACCCTGCACCACGCAGCGGGCGGCACGGTCGATGTCCGCCGTGGTATCGACCAGCACCGGCGGGTTGCCCGGCCCGGCACAGATCGCACGCTTGCCAGTTTGCATCGCGGCAGCGACCACTCCCGGCCCACCGGTCACGCACAACAAACGCACGTTCTCGTTGGCGCACATCTCCTTAAAGGAATCGAACGTCGGCTGCTCGATGATGCAGGCGATATTCTCGATGCCGGTGGCACGGTGGATTGCCTCGTTAAATTTGCGGACGGACATCGCGGCGCAGCTTGCGGCCGCGGGATGCGCGTTAAACACCACTGCGTTGCCGGCCGCCACGATGTTGACAATGTTGCCGGCCAGGGTCGGGATGGAGTGTGTCGACGGGGTCACCGCGCCGACCACGCCGAACGGAGTGTACTCCTCAAGCGTGATGCCGTGGTCGCCGCTGCGGCCGTCCGGCCTGAGCCACTCGACTCCCGGCACGTCGCGGATGATGTGCAACTTCTCGATCTTGTGATCAAGACGACCAATCTTGGATTCCTCCAACTCGATGCGACCCCACTCATCAGCGTTGTCCTCGCACATGCCCTTGACGATCTCGATGATCTTGCGCCGGGCTTCAACACCCTGTTCGCGCAATTGGAGAAACGCCTTGGCTGCCGCGTCGCAGGCGTCGTTCGCATTTTGGAACACGCCAAAATCCTTGCCGCCGCTTTTGCCACTGCAACCACACGAACCCTTGTCGTCATTGGCCGTCGGTGCAGCAGGCGTTTCACCGCCCAACCGTCCGAGGACGTCCTGAATCACGTCGCGGATCAATGCTTCGTTCACTGCATTCGCCATGTTGATTTTCTTGTTTAAGTTTCATGGGCTTGGCCAAGCGCTTGGCCAAGCGGGACTAGGCCTGGCCGTCTGTCTTGGCGTCGTAGATCACTTGGCCAAGCGCATCGACGGAGTCCACGATGCCCACCACCACGGCATCCACCGGGGCGCTTTTCATATTCGGCGCCAGCCGGGCAGAACTGCCCTGGGTGAACATCACCAACTCCCCCTCGCCGGCACCCACGGAATCCACCGCAACGATGGTGTTTTTGCCGGGACGAAACTTGGCCGGATCGCTCTCGTCGACCAATTGGGGACGAACCAACAGCAGCTTGCGGCCACTCAGTCCGTCGTCCTTCTTGGTCGCAACGACCGATCCCTCTACTCGGGCAAGGAACATGCCTGTGCCTCCTTATTTCTTGGCTTTGGGCAGGACGGTGCCGACGTCGCCGTGCGGACGCGCGATGACGTGCACGCTGACGATTTCGCCGCCGATGGCTTTGACCGCCTCGGCACCGGCATCGGTCGCGGCCTTCACGGCGGCAACATCACCTGTGACGCAGGCGCTCACGAGCGCGCTGCCCACTTGCTGTACCG
>JAPPPH010000218.1:0-4061 GCA_028817635.1 Verrucomicrobiales bacterium
GGCCACGAATACGTCGTCGTAGCGCATCTTTAGCTTGAGGTAGTCGAACTGCTGGGGGTCATCGACGAGGAACGGCAATCGAATGTACACGCTGGTTTGCTTTTGATGCATCTTCGTTTTGACGTCGAGATCGATAAGTTCACGGTACTCGGTGTTGTTGTCGTAGCCGACACTGGTGCCGACGGTGCTCCATCGCGCATCGTTAAAGTTGAGATTGGTCCACGCTTGGCCAAGCGCTTGGCTTGTGGGAACATGGTACCGGATTTTTGTCTCCGGCCCACGTTCCGAAAACAGGGTTTCGGCATCCCACTTGACATCGTTGTCGGCATTCTCTGCCATGCGCTGGGCAAAGGTCATTCGCTCCAACAGGGTGGCGGTGTCCATCCAGTCCGAGCCGATTTCCGAGAAGCCATCGGGGTCATCCCGCACGAAGAGTTCCATTCCCAGTTTCTCGTTGTATTCGGGCAGGTCGTTGTCGGAGACATCGGCATTCAGGGCACGGATGGAGCTGTTGATGAACTCGATGGGAGACTTAATCTTTTCGCGATACCCCACGTCCTGCCAGAAGGCGTTTTGTTGCTTCACCGGGTCGAGTATGGAATGCATCACACGCGCAATATTTCCGGCCGGTTTGCTTGAGTGCCAAGTGCTGACTGCGTTGTCCATGAGTTCAAGCAATTCCGGAGCAGCGGTGCGCTTGTGGTAACTCTCGAGGCTGATTTCGTCCGAGACAAACTTGTTGACCAATTTAAGGCAGATGAACTCGCTGGTTGACGGGTGTTCCACCATCCGGTCAATCACGGTGATGGCATCCTGCACGCCACGAATTCCGCGCTGATTCGCACGGGTACGGACTTGGTGCTCGGTTCCCTTGAAAAAAGTCTTCATCCCGAGATGATGCTGGTCGGGGTCAAAACGAAAAGTCCATACGCCGTTGGGGTCGCCGCTTTCGATGCTGCCCGGAAGGGTTTTTCGTTCGATTAATCTTGGGCGGATTGAAAGGTCGGAACTGTTTTTGGTCGTGTTGTGCACCTGCAGGGCCAGAACGTTTTGCGCTTGGCCGGTTTTGAGCAGGCTAAAGTGATCCTTCAGATTGATGATCATCGGCTTGGCCGTGACTTCGTGGCCGGCATTGGCTTCGGCATCAAACGGAGGCGGGAATCCTGTGAAATTCATCGTCTCGCTTCGGCCGATCTCGGTGCCGTTCAAGTACGCAACAAATCCGTCGTCGTACTCCACATGCAACATCAGGTTGTCGAGTTCATGGGGATCGCCGATGGTGAAAGTGTGACGCAGATAGAGCGACATGTACTTGTTGCGCATGTCTCGAACAATCGTTGCGTCGTCATCGTCGCCATAACCGATGCTGACCTTGCCACGTAACCATGAGGCGTCGTTAAAACCAGGCTTGGTCCAGTCGAGGGTCGCGATGGTGTCGTTGCCAACGCGCTTGCCGGATGGCTCTTTTTTGCCTTTGAAGTAGCGCCAGACTCGGCCGGTTTGGATTTTACTGATGTCCTTGTACTGGGCACTCACGTCGATGAACGGTTCGCGGGCGGACTGGGGAAATGGCTTCACATCGCTTGGCCAAGCCTTGCGTACTGTCCATCCGGTGAACGCCTTGGAGAGTTCCTCGATATCCTGTTGTGTATAACGATTGTCCACACCAAAACCGAACAACTCGAGAATCTCGCGGGCATAGTTTTCGTTCGGCTCCTTCTTTTCGTTCAAAACGTTGTCGAGATAGATGAGCATCGATGGGCTTGTCGCGCTGTAGAGCAGCAGGTCGCCAAAATTCCCAAGGGCGTTTTGGTAAAAGAATTCATATTCCTGATACTCCATCTGCGCTGCTTCCTGCTCGGCCTGATTGTCGCTGATGGATTCCTCGCCATTGGAATCCTCCACGTCCTCGAGATATTCCACCAGTTTGTCGTAGTCGGTGGTGAAGTGGTTTTCCCAAAACTCACCGAGCACCGCCTGCAGTTGGCGGCGCGAATAGATGCCACGCAGATGAACAAGCTGCTGAAGCGACTTGATGTTTTTGATGCGCTTGACCGGCGGCACGTCGAGCTTGGTTTGCTGCACCAGTTCCGGAATCATCGTGAGATCGTTGCTGGTGATCTTGTCGTTGTGCACCTGCACGGCCAGCACGTTTTTGCCCTCGTTCAGCAGGCCAAGATGCTGGGTGATGTTGAAATCCTCAGGGCTGCCAGCCTCATGGGCTCGCTTGGCCTTCGTGTTGAACCGGGCGGCGCCCTCCATGTTTGCTCGGGCGATTTCGCGTCCATTGAGATATGCGATGAAGCCGTCATCGTAGTCCACCCGCAGGATAAGTTTTTCGATATCCGCCTTGTCGCGCATCTCGAATGTCCTGCGAATGAAGAGACTCAGGTAACCGGGTTGCCCCGGTTCGGTTGGGGTGTCCTCGTAAAACCGCATGTCACGAAGTCGTGTGCGATCGTCTCCATCGCCGTAGCCAAAACCGGACTGACCGGATTCCCACTGGCTGTCGTCGAATTCCAATGCTCGCCATGTACGAGGTGGTTGTTTTGTGCCCTTGAAATATTTCCAGGTATCCCCGTCTTCAACGTGCAGTTTGTCCTTAACGGGTTCGTAGTTGTAGAACAACTCAGCTTCTTTTTCTTCGAGCTTCGTACTCTTTTGCCACTGTGGCACGACGGAGCGTAACTGCGACTTGATGTACGGCTCGATCCCCATCGACTCAATTTGGGTGACATCATCGAGTTGAGGGCCGTAGGCGATCCGGTTCAACAGGTGCCCAATCTTCTTCGCTTGGCCAAGGCTCCAGACCGGGTTGATGCCAAAGGGAGGCACTTCCGCCTCTTCGTGCTCCGGGAAAACATAAAAACCGGGTTCGACTTCAAAATGTTGTCCTCCGGAAAAGCGAGTGTTAGGCAGCTTGGCAGTGTGCCCTGCCCGGACGCGCATGAAGCGAATCGGTTTGTCATCCGGAAAACGAAACGTCACCAATCCTTCCTCCCCGGCCATCGTCCCGGCGACGATCGGTTGCCAGTCGGCGTTGACGTCATTGCTGATCTCCAGCACCGCGCTTTGATAGCCGGACGGAACATGCACGCTCACGACCACGTCTTCGCCGCTCACCTCTGTGGCGTAAATGAACGGCTCGTCACTTTCGGCATGAAGAGACCCGCCGAGTATCGACGTGCCAAGCGCGATCGTCAGGGCGGTCTTTAAACCTCGTTCCATCCAATAATGCATGCCCGAATGAGTAGCACTCGGTGGGCCAAGTGTCAAAAGTCGTTAGGCCGAGAAAACATGCGTGTTTATTGGCGCATTATTGACGGTGTGCGTGACATTCACGCGTAGAGGGTGTCAAGAACACCATCCCTTGGCCAAGCGCTTGGCCAAGCGAAAAGGATTGGAGCTGGGCACGGTTTCGATTTCAATCGGGGCGATGCAATTAACCAAGCGAACATTTCTCAAAACAACAGGACTCGCCTCGGTCGGAGTAGGGCTGGGTGGGCTTTTATCCGCGTCAGTTGCGCCGATCAAGCGCAAGGGCAAATCAAGACTCAACCTCAGTCTGGCGGCGTACAGTTTTCGCGACTATTTCGATACGGCAACACATCGGCAAAATCGGCCCTCTGAAGCGCAGTCGATCACCATGCATGACTTCATCGACTATTGCGCAGATCAGGATTTGGCAGGTGCTGAGTTGACGAGTTACTATCTCGATCAAGACATCAACAGGGCCGATTTGCTGAAGTTGAAACGGCATGCGTTCCTGCGAGGCGTAGCCATCAGCGGAACCGCAGTCGGGAACACGTTTACACACGGCAAGGGAGATAAGCGTGACCAGCAGGTTGCTCATGTCAAAAAGTGGGTCGACAACGCCGCTGTCATGGGCGCTCCGCATGTACGGGTATTCGCCGGAAACGCCAACGGATTATCGCTTGCGGATGCGCAGCGGAATTGCATCGAGGTCTTGGAGGAGGTCGGCGAGTACGCCGGCAAGCAGGGGGTGTTTTTGGGGATCGAAAATCACGGTGGGATCGTCGCTGAGGCGGACAGTCTTCTAA
>JAPPPH010000218.1:4071-5413 GCA_028817635.1 Verrucomicrobiales bacterium
GCGGACAGGCGTCTCAACATCGGCGAGGCCACAAAACGCAAATGGGTGGGCAGTAATCTTGATACCGGTAACTTTCACACGGACGACGTGTACGGGGACATTGCTCGCTGCGTGCCGTATGCTGTCAACGTGCAACTCAAGGTGGAAATCCGACCACGCGGTGCCAAGCAGAAAAGCCCGGCGGATATTGCCCGCCTCGTTGGCATCCTGCGAAAGGGCAACTACCAAGGCTTCGTCGCTTTGGAATACGAGGCCGCAGCCAATCCGTGGGCGGCTGTCCCGCAGTGGCTCGCCAAACTGAAGGAAGCGGTCAACGGGTAGCCCCACTTGACCAAGCGCGTCATGAACGGCCCGGATTTACGCGGAACACTCACGCCCGTTCTCGAACCGGCGAACGGTTCGCAACTGGTTCGACACGTTCATGACTCCATCACCTTTCGCCTCCGCCTTGGCCAAGCGGAAATCCCCGACGGCCTAACGGCCAAACTCCGCACGACGCTTGGCCGAGCGCGAATGATCAACAAGGCGATTGTTGGAATTGTCGAGGACAAGCGCACGGTGAATTCGAATGAAGTGTGGGAGGATCACCTCATGCAGTTTGAGGACGACTGGGTGATTCGTTTTTCATTGGAGGAGGTCGGATTTTTTCATGCAACCGCATACATAGAGGATGCCGATGGATTTCAACATTGGCCCAGTGGAGAGGACATTAGCATCGCCGTGCACCCGCACCACGTTCGATCCGGCAACACGATTTACTGCGCGTTCACCCGACTGTTTGGCAAAACAAAAACCACCAATGCCAAAGCCGTTGCGTTGCTGCCCGCTGAAGTTGCCAAGCTCGAAAAGGACGGGTGGACGGTCATCCCGCCAAGCGGAACTTTTCGCGATCTGAAGGCTGAATTGCCACATGTTTTCGAGCGATTAAAGTGCAAGTGGCTTCACCTGTTACCGGTCAACCCGCCCCCAACCACACCCGATGCCCGAATGGGGCAATTCGGCAGTCCCTATGCGTCACTGGATTTGAACCTGATCGACCCTGCCTTGGTTGAGTTCGACCGCAAAACCACCGGCGTTGACCAGTTTATCGAACTGGCTGATGAGGTGCACAGATTGGATGGCTACCTCATGCTCGACCTTGTAATCAATCACACCGGTTGGGGAAGTTATTTGCAGGAGCGTCACCCTCATTTTTTTCGCAAAAACGAGGAGGGAAAATTCGAGAGTCCGGGTGCGTGGGGGACGATTTGGGAGGATCTCGTCGAACTCAGAATGGACGATGAACAGCTGTGGATCGAATTGGCTGAGGCGTTTTTGAACTGGTGTCGACGCGGGGTGGACG
>JAPPPH010000411.1 GCA_028817635.1 Verrucomicrobiales bacterium
TTTTGCCAGGGTTTTTCCGTGATTTCCCCTTGCAAAACCGAGATAGCCCCGAAAATGGGGCCGGGGACATTATTCGCTAGCCCACCCCATTGCAACCCCCTTTTTGAACTTTTTCGCCCGTTTTTCCGCATCGAATCGCGGGCTGCCCTGACCGGCGATCGACCGCCCCTCCCCGGGCAAGTCCGGCGTTGCAACCGGCACGGCTTGCTCTTAATTTTCGCGCCGAGCGACGGGGCCATTTTTCCGTCGTATTCCCCCGCCCTGTTCCGGCTGTCCACAAATGAAACTCTTATTCGCGCTGTTCAACTATTTCCCGCACGGGGGGCAGCAGCGAAATTGTCTCAGGATCGCCCAAAAATGCGCTCAGGCCGGGAACAATGTTACGATCGCAACCCGCACATGGGAAGGACCGAGGCCGGACGAGGTCACTGTCGAGACGCTTGGCTGCCGGGGCTGGACCAACGCCGGGCGCAATCAGAATTTCATCACCGATCTCGCCAGCTTGGTTGCCGGACAGGATTTCGATGGCGTTATCGCCTTCACGAAAATGCCGGGACTGGATGTTTACTTCGCCTCCGATCCCTGTTTCGAAGCCAAGTTTCAGAAGAATAAAAAACGGCTCGGCAAACTGACCCGCCGTTATCGGCTTTACCGAAAATGGGAGGAGGCCGTTTTTGCGAAAGGCAGCCGAACTCAAATCCTGCTGATCACCGACCGCGAGGTGCCGTTGTATCGTGAGATTTACGGAACGGAACCGGAGCGCTTTCACCTGCTACCGCCAAACATCGACCGCCGTACGTTCAGTGAATCGGATCGGGAGCGTGCCCGCTTAGCCAAGCGCGCCGAGCTTGGCCAAGCGGCCGACACCACCCTGCTGCTGACGGTCGGCTCCGGGTTTCGAACCAAGGGCGTGGATCGCGCCATAGAGGGCTTGGCCAAGCTGCAGTCAACCGCAGGTAATGAGGCGCAACTCGTCGTGGTCGGCCACGGTAAACCGGAAAGCTACCAGCGCTTGGCCAAGTCGCTTGGTGTCGGGGATCGCGTGCACATGCTCGGTGGCCGAACGGATGTTCCAGAGTGGATGCTTGCTGCCGATCTGCTCGTTCACCCCGCCCGCACCGAAAACACCGGGACGGTTTTACTGGAGGCTCTGGCCAACGGCCTGCCTCTGTTGGTGAGCGACGTCTGCGGTTACGCTTTTCACATCGAGCGGGCCAATGCCGGTCGGCTTGTGCCGTCGCCGTTTTCCCAGACTCAATTCAACCAACTGCTGCAGAAGACGGTTGACTCGACCGACCTCCAGCAATGGAGCGCGAACGGTTTGAATTACGCCGCAGAGGAAGACCTCTATTCGTGCCACGACAAGGCCTGCGAGTTGATCGAGAAATTCGTTGCCGCAAAAGCCCGCTGATCAGTCCTCGCGCTGTGTGGCCACCTGCATGAAGGAGTGGGAGAAATAGCCGCGCAACCGGCTGGGCCACGTTTTGAAAAACTGCCCCGGAGGATTGATCCAGTAAGACTCCAGCGTCCGGAAGCCGGAACGGTTCAGCAAATGATTCAGCGTGATGGGATCGAACCAGCAGGTGTGCTCCTCGTGCACCTGCGGCAGGCGACGGCGCCAAATCTTGCCCCGTTGCTTGGCGTAAAATGGGTTCGGCGTACTGACCACCAGCCTGCCTCCCGGTTTGAGATGGCGGTGCATATTGCAAAGGAACTGGCCGGGGTTGTCCAGATGCTCAATGATTTCCCCGGCGATGATGGTGTCGAATTGTCGACCGAGATCGACCACGTGCACATCGCCACACACGGCGTTGTAACCACGCTGCTTGAGTACCTCGACCCCCTCGGCATCCAGATCCAGCCCCACGATGTTCGGGTTGATCTCTGCGAGCCGGAAAAAGAGAATCTTCCCGTCCCGCTCGAATCGCTTCTCCGCACTGCCCCGGGTCGTGCGTGCGTCGACCACGCCCAAGTCCAGCACCTCCCGATCCCTGACCAGATTCGCGATTACCTCGAGACGGTCCGGAATCGACTGAGTGGGTATCCCTTCCTGCATCGCGCGAATCTTAAAACAGGGCAATCCCTCACCAAGTCCAAAATCAACTTTGCGATTCCCGCAGCACCGAGGGCCGAAAGCCGGTCGCCCGACAGTACTCACGTAAAAAGCGCAGCCGATTGGCGGTCGTGTCCAGCGGCTTCCCGCTCAATCCCCGCTCGAGGCGTTTCAGGTTCGACACCGCCGCCCGGGCGGAAACATCGCCGCTGAAGCTGAGTCCATCGAGATCGATCAGCCACGGTTCACCTTCACCATCCACCAACACGTTGGAAGCCTTGAGATCACGATGGGTGAACCCCTCCGCGTGCATCCGCCCGATCAGCCTGGCCAAGCGCTTGGCCAAGCGCGGATCATCGTGCGCTGCATCAGCCAGTTCGGTCGCCGACTCGATTTTTTCCATAACCAGATAACTTCGCAGAGCGAGTCCGAGCGGACGGTGCTCGGTTACGGCGATCACAGCCGGCGTCCGCACGTTGACCAACTCAAGATGGTAGCCCAGTTGAAACGCACGCCTGGCCTTGGTTGGTCGAAAGAAATCCTTCAGCAGGTTCAGAGGCTTTTTGAAGTTATATCGCTTGACCACAAAGTTGCTGCGTTGCCCCACCGTGGAGGTGCGCCCGGCCTTGAGCAACGCCTCGCCGGCCAGCACTTCGTCCGGCGCAGTCAGCACTTGGCCAAGCGCGTCGTTCGCCATCGGCTTTCGCACCCACCACTTGGCCGAGCCGTGGCCTTGCGGGCCAAACTCCCGGTTGTTTTTCAGGCAGCGCCGGGAGCGCACAGCCATTTTTTTTCGGCGCATCCCGTCACTCAACCGGAGCAGCTCCGGTGACAGCGGCATGGGAAAATCGATGTTGAGGTAAGCCAGATCCTCGTTTTGCTTCGCACGATCCGGTTGCTGTTCAATCCGCACACCCTTCAAATCAGCCAGACGCAACTCTCCCGTAGCCGGGTTGATCAGGATGTTGGCCGGGTGCAGGTCGCCATGAACCATGCCCTTATCGTGGCAGCGATTCACGAACTCGACCACCCGCTGCGCGTCCACCCCTTCAACCAAGTGCAACGGTTGGCCGTCAAACCCGCGTGTGATCAGGATGTCTTCCTGCAGCCCAGTGAGTGACCATTTTTCACAAAACGCCAGATGCTCCACCACCGGGATGCCAAGCGCCTGCATCGCACCGGCCACACGCCACTCCCAGCGCGCGGGGCATTCCTTGAACCAGTATTTCTGCGGGCGCAACGGAAACACCGAGTGCCGGGAACGCTTGACGTAAAACGACTCACCACCGATCTCGTGGCGGGTGACCGACTTCGCGGGAGACTGCTTGATGACTTCGCCCTCGTCGCGGAGCAGGGACTCCATCAACGAGCGATCGACTCCGCCGGACAGTTCCCACTTCGTTTTCATCGCGCTTCGCCTAACTTTTCGCAACCGGATCCGGTGCCTCCCTGTCGTGAATGGAGGCGTATAGCTTGCGCGCTTTGCTGTAGATTCTCTGCAGAACCCCCTGTCTTTCCCCGAGCAATTCGCGGACGGAACCATCCCAGTAAATTTTTGAAAATCGCAGCAGGTCGTTGCGCGTCAGATCGCAGTCCAGCGCGGAAAACAGCACGCCGGCAACGTCCTTCACCCACCATCGTTCCGGCACGGCGGGACGATGCTGCATCCGGTGCAGATCGATCACGTGCAACATCAGCGAGTCGGCCGGTTGCCATTCATTCCAGTCACGATCCTTCACCAAAAAATGGCACAGGTAAAAGTCGCGATGATTCAAGCCGTTCCGATGGATCGTTCGGGCAATGGTGGCCACCTGCCGGATGAGTTCGCGCTTAAGGGCCAGGCGCTGACCGGGCGGCAGGCTGCCCCAGTTTTGTGTCAACTGCTCCAGCGAAATCATCCCCTCCAGCGCCTCGGTGACCACAAACGATTCCTCATGCGCGGGAGCCTTGCCGCGGATGCCGCGGCCGACCACGTTGAGCGTTGGCACCCCCAGCGCCTGCAGGCGGTCGATCGCCTCCCACTCCATCCGCGCGCTCGTCACGGGGCGCTTGAAGCCAAGCCAGTTTTTCCACACCTCACGCCAACCGATGGCGCGGTGTATCTTGATGAAATAGTTTTTTCCGCCACGCTCAAACTTCAGCGTCCTGCGGGTTTTGACGTGGCGAAACTTTTCCCCCTCGCAGGCCATCAATTCGTCGAAGACGGTGTCGCCCGAAAAATGCCGGGCCAACTCTTCGTCCAGTTTAATCCACATTGCACCCTCCTGTCTGAGACTGGAGCATCTCGACCAACTGATCGGCGACTGCCCCGGATTCAAGCAACTGAATTGAGCTGCCGCCCTCCGGCGGACAACCCTCCGGCTGAATGTTCAGCCTCGGTGCGTCGAAAAACGGCCCGGTCACCAGCGGATTGGTCGGTCCAAACAACACCGCTACCGGCGTCCCCACCGCATTGGCGAGGTGCATGCCACCGGTGTCGTTGCCCACGACCAAGTCGCAAGCGGCCAAATCCCCGGCCAATTCCCGCATGTTCGTTTGCCCGGTCCGGTCTCGAGTCGTCGCCGTGCTGCCCTTCGAAACGGCCTCCGAAATGGAGCGATCCGATTCAGTGCCGAACAGCACGAACTCACATCCGGGGACGCGCTCCGAAAAACGATCCATCATGCGGCACCAGTTTTCCACGGCCCAACATTTTTGCGGGTTGTTCGAGGAACCGGCGATGATTCCCACCCGGTTTTGAACACGCTCAACGGCGCCGAGAAAAAACGGCAACGCATCCACTGAGTCGATCAGGTCGAATGACTTGAGAAAATCCTCCAGCAGTGCCGTCTGGTGAGTCACGTCGAGTTCATCCTTGAATGCGCTCAACCGGTAGACGCCGGTCAACAGCGGGCGATGCCTTCCCGGATAGACCATCCCCAGCCGTTTTTCCGCGCCGACGAACCACGCCTCAAGGTCTCCGCGCAACGAGTTGGTGAACATCACCTGACACTCCGGCTTGGCCTCACGCCCCTGCGCGGACAACGTTCTCAGATTCCGGAAGCCCCCCTTCTGCAGCGGCACGAACTCGTCGGCCACGGGAAATAGTTCAAATAAATCCTTGAACTGGGGCTTGGCGATGAGTGTCAATTGGGCCTCCGGTTGGCGCGCCTTGATCGCCCTCAAGTGGGGCAGCGCCATGACAAAGTCCCCAAGCCAATTCGGCATCCTGACCCAGATGTTTTTGAATGTGTGTTATGAATCAGTCCCCAGCAACTTGAATGCACGTCGCCCGCTTATGCCGTGGACATTTTAATCATTAAACCCTCTTCGCTTGGGGACATTATTCACGG
>JAPPPH010000010.1 GCA_028817635.1 Verrucomicrobiales bacterium
GTCCATGAGGGAGCAGCACCCGCTGAAGTTTTACGTGGTGAAACGACACGAATCCATCCGTGGGCAATTGGCCGGCACGATTGAGGGAGACTCGGTTGGGTTTGGCGAGTTCCCGATGCCGGAACAATTCATCGCGGTTGGAATCACATTTTTAGTGATGCTGTTTTTCAACACGATCAGTTGGATTTGGGGGATCATCGCCGGGTTCCGTGGGAGCACTCTTTGGGGTTGCCTGAACATCTTCTTTTCACCACTGACACCGATGATTTACGGGTTTGGCGTTAGGCGTGACCTTGGCTTTAAGTGCGCCATTTTTGCGACACTTTGCCTGTTCGGTTGGGTCGCTTGGGCAATCTATCTCGTGAGTCAATTTTCCTGAAAACAATGAAACTACGAATCATCTCCCTTGGCTTGGCCGCGGCGTTTGCGCTTGGCCAAGCGCAGGCGCAGGAGGGAAAAAAAGCGGATCACATCCTCGTGCCGTACGGCGAACAACGGCGGCAGGTGCTGCACCTTTGGCTGCCGAAAACCAAGGGGCCAGCCCCGCTGGTGGTGCACTATCACGGCGGCGGTTTTCTTGGCGGAGACATCCGGCAAAAAATCCACAGTCGTACGGCGGAAAAATTCAATGACGCCGGGGTGGCTTACGCCGATGTGGAGTATCGGTTGCTGCACACGGCGATGTTGCAGGACATCATGCGCGACTGCGCCCGTGCGGTGCAGTTCCTCCGCCACAACGCGAAGAAATACAACCTGGATCCGAACCGGGTCGGCGCGTATGGCGAGTCGGCCGGGGCGGGGGCAAGCCTGTGGCTGGCGACGCACGATGACTTGGCTGACGCAAAGGCCGAGGATCCGGTTCTGCGCGAATCGAGCCGGCTGACCGTGGCCGCCGGTTTTTGGGTGCAGGCCACGTACGACGTGATCCAATGGCCGAAAATTCTCAAGGTGCCGGAGGAGAAAACGCCGTACTGGAATTTTGTTAAATTTTGGAAATCACAACTGCCGGAGAAACGGTTTAACGAACTGCGCAAGGACCTCGATATGCTGCGCAACATGGACAAGGGCGGCCCGCCGATGATGTTCACCGGCGGCACACCGGACAAGGGGGTGCATAGCCAGTTGTTCGTGGACAGGCTGGTGGCCCGGGCGAAGGAGTGCGGAGCGAACCTGAGAATCGCGAAAGATCGGGAGGAACTGGCAACGTTTGTTATGTCTCAACTGGGAATCAAACAAGCCGCAGAAAAGTCGCCGGCCAAGGCCAAGCGCAAGCCGTACCCCGCTCACTGGGGTAGCCCGCCCAAGCGACAGACTCGCGACTACCGAAAGCTGCCGGGTGGTTACGGGTTTGGCAGCAGCACATTAGCCAAGTGGATACAGCAAAACATGGCCAAGGACAACAAGGCCAAGAAAAGCGAATGAGCAGTCCCTCCGCATTTGTCCTCGGCGGTGTGCCGGCGGCGAACATGAACGTCCGGCACCGGATTCAATTCTCGGTTGGAGACGCCGTGTTTTACATCAGCCTGCCGCAGGAAAGCGGCGGGAGGCGTTCGATTTTGTTGGTGCGCGACATCGAGATGGATCGCGCACGAAAGCTGGCCCACGCCGACGAGATCGGCTGTGCGGCAGACTACGAACCGGAGGGCGGATTGTCGGGGGATCGTGATACAGCACTCGCGCAGGCAGGCGCGGAGTGTCTTCGACGCAACGGCATTGATCGTGTTCGGACGGACGGTTCGCTGCCGATGATTTTCACCGCGCACCTGCGCGAGGCCGGGATCGACGTGGAGTACGATCCTCAACTGGCCGTGCTGGATCGCCGCACGAAATCGGAGGAGGAACTGGCACACTTGCGCGAGGCACAGGCGGTCACTGAGGAGGCGATGGAATTTGCCTGCCGCACAATTTGCGCGGCTACTCCCGACGCGGAAGGCATTCTCCGCGACGGCGACACGGTGTTGACCAGTGAACTGATGCGCCAGCGGATCACCAGTTTTTTGATCGGCAAAAATTGCTCGAACCACCATGACTCAATCGTGGTGACGGTGCCGCACGTGGCGGATTGCCACCATCACGGCACCGGCCCACTGCGCACCGGCCTGCCGGTGATCGTGGACATTTTCCCGCGCGTCAACGCCACCGGTTACTGGGGTGACTGTACCCGTACTGCGGTCAATGGCGAACCTTCGCCGGAGATCGTGCAAATGCACGCCGCCGTGGTGAAGGCCAAGGTGGAAGCCATCGCCGCGCTGCGGGTGGGAACCACCGGCGATGCTGTACATCAGGCCACGGTGGCATCGATCACCGGCAGTGGTTACGTGATGGGCCTGCCGCCAGAAGGAGCAGGTGGAGACTTTACCTCCATGCGGCATGGTACCGGCCACGGCATTGGGTTGGACGTGCATGAGCCGATCCTGTTGTCTGACGGTGGTGGCGAAATTCTGGAAAACGAAGTGTTCACCGTGGAACCGGGGCTGTACTCGGCCAAGTTTGGCGGTGTCCGGGTGGAAGACATGGTGGTCGTTACGGCTGCCGGGCCGGAGAATTTCAATCGTCTCCCCGACCACCTCGACTGGCGCTGAACTTGGCCAAGCGCTTGGCCAAGCGACGATTTCGGCATTGAACCGGCGGCGGGGTTTCCGTAGGTTTTGCCCGCACGCAATTCTATCATGAGATTTGGCATCAATTCCTTCCTGTTTGTGTCGCCTTTCACGACGCAAAGCACTCGTCTTTTTTCCAAGTTCAAAAAATGGGGATTCGACACGGTTGAACTGCCCATTGAGGCACCGGAACACATCGACTCAGTTAAGGTCAAAAAAGCACTCGACCGCGCCGGCCTGGCCTGCGGATCGGTCTGTGCCTGCATGGGGCCGGGGCGCGACTTTCGCGGCTCGGCCAAGGATCAACGCGAGGCGATGAAGTACTGCAAGGCACTCATCGACCACATGGTCAACCTCGGCTGCCCGTCGCTTATCGGCCCGGTTTATTCTGTCGTCGGCAAGGCCGATGCGGTCGAGCCGAAGGATCAAAAGAAGGAGTTCGATCTCGTGGTGAAGAACCTCAAGGTACTCGCCGCCTACGCCGAAAAGAAGGGCGTACAGATTTGTGTCGAGCCGCTGAACCGCTTCGAGACCGACTTTTTGAACACATGCGAAAAGGGTCTGCGCCTCATCAAGGCGGTGGGCAGTCCCGCACTCAAGCTGCACCTCGACACGTTCCACATGAACATCGAGGAGAAGAATCAGGCCAAGGCGATCCGCGCCGCGGGCAAGCACCTCGGGCATTTCCACGCCTGCGGCAGCGACCGTGGCACGCCGGGCAACGACCACATCGACTGGAAGCCGATCGTCGCTGCGCTCAAGGCGGTCAAATACAAGGGCGATGTCGTGATCGAGTCGTTCACGACCGACGTGAAGGTGATCGCCCGAGCGGCGGCCATCTGGCGCAAGATGGAGCCGACCCGCGAGGAGATCGCCACCAAGGGCCTGAAATTCCTAAAGAAGGCGTTCAAGTAAACTCAATTTTAGGGGAGGGCGGCGCGTCTGTTCCTCCCCTTTTTTGTCTCAATAGCTAAAAGAATTTTTAACACGATCATGAAAAAACTCATCACAGTACTGGGCCTTGCGGCATTTACGTTTGCCGGTCAGGCAGTCGCCGCCGAAAAGGGATTCAAGTCGATCTTCGACGGCAAAACATTGGAAGGCTGGAACGGCGATCCGAAATTCTGGAGCGTGCAGGACGGCGCGATCACCGGCAAAACCACCAAGGAAAACCCGACCAAGGGTAACACCTTCATCATTTGGGACGGGGGCAAGACCGGCGACTTCGATCTTCGTCTCGACTATAAGATCGTCGGCGGCAACAGCGGCATCCAGTACCGTAGTTTTAAGCTCAAGAAGGGAGCTGACCAGTGGCGCGTTGGCGGCTATCAGGGCGACATCGACTCCGGCCCGACCTATTCCGGCATTTGCTACGGCGAACAGTTTCGCGGCATTCTTTCGCTGCGCGGCAAGAAAACCACGTTGACCGTGGGCGACGACGGCAAGCTGAAGAAAGCCGTCGAGGAATTCGCCAAGGACGCCGATGTGGCCAAGGCGGTCAAGAAGGAGCAGTGGAACAGCTACCGCATCGTGGCCCGTGGCTTCAACCTGACGCAGTACATCAACGGCGTGAAAACCACCCAGGTGATCGACCGCGACAAGAAGACCCGCCGCGCCGACGGCCTGCTCGCGTTTCAGTTGCACGCCGGCCCGCCGATGACCGTGCAGTTCAAGAACGTCCGTATCAAGGAACTGCCCAAGCGCGTCGGCAAAGCCGGAGGCAAAAAGGGCAAGGACAAGAAATAATCCTTAGAAGGCTGAAGCCATGAAAAATCTGTTAGCCATTGCCTGCGCATTCGGGCTGGTTGCCGGTGCGGTCGCCGCACCCAAAAAGGTGGTGATGATCGCCGGTAAGCAGAGCCACGGTCTGCTCTCCCACGAGCATAACGCCGGGATCCAACTGCTGGCCAAGTGCCTGAAGGAGGGCGCCTCGAAGCGGGTCACCCCGGTGGTGCAGCTCAACGGCTGGCCAAGCGACGAGTCGATCTTTGAGGGCGCCGACGCCGTGGTGATCTACGCCGACGGCGGTGGCCGTCATCCGGCGTTGCAGGGAAACAACCTGGAGAAGCTCGGCAAGTTGATGAAAACCGGCGCCGGTTTTCTGACCATCCACTACGCCGTGGAGCCGACCACCAACAAGGGCAACAAGGAATTCCTCGACTGGCAGGGTGGCTGTTTCGAGACACACTGGTCGGTCAATCCACACTGGGTGGCCAACTTCGACAAGCTGCCGAAGCACCCGATCACTCGCGGCGTGAAGCCGTTCAAGGCCAACGATGAGTGGTACTTTCACATGCGGTTTCGAGACGACAAAAAGGGCAAGTTGATCCCGATTCTCAGCGATGTGCCGCCGAAGGAAACCATGAAGCGCGGCGATGGTGCCCATAGCGGCAACCCGGCTGTTCGCAAGGCCGTGGCGGCGGGCAAGTCCCAGCATGTTGCATGGGCGTACCAGCGTGATGACGGCGGACGCGGATTCGGCTTCACCGGCGGACACAACCACCTGAACTGGGGCAACGACGACTTCCGCAAAACCGTCCTCAACGCCATCCTCTGGGTGGCCAAGGCCAAGGTGCCGAAGGAAGGTGTGCCGTCCAAGGTGACCAAGGAGGATCTTTACGAAAACCTCGACGGTAAACGTGGCAAGAAGCCGGCCCCGAAATCGGCCCCCGGTGCCAAGAAAAAATAACCTGACTTGGGAGTCACTCTCATAGGCAAATTTTCAATAGGAGCGGCCGGTCGGCTGCTCCTTTTTTTTGCGCTTGACCCAGTGCCAGACC